>JANORI010000627.1:0-7279 GCA_031415235.1 Acidobacteriota bacterium
TTCTACAGCTCGCACCCCGACAGCTACGACCAGTTGGTGTTCTGGGGCGAGACCCGCCTTATCCCCATCGGCGAGGCTTTCGCGCAGGAGTTCACGGTGGCCAATACGGTGCAGGGCATCGGCGTGCCCGAGGGCGGCAACCCGCGCGACTTCGGCAGCGCCAGCAAACTGCAGAGCATCGTCAACATGGACCGCATCGTGAAGTATCCGGCGAGTCCCACGCAGAAGTTTCTGGGCGAAGACTCAGTGCTGAGCCTGCTCGGCCAGGAGTCTGGACACCGCTGGCTGGCCTTCATCGACTTCATCGACGCCAACCGGCGGCGATCGACCGAGCTACTCGGGCGCGACGACGCGCACTGGAGCTTCTTCTTCGACTCGGACGCGTCGGTGATGGAAGGCAACGACATCGAGGCGCTGGGCGGCGGCGCGTTCCGCACGGCCGGCGCCGTGCAGCGCTTCAGCCGGCTCGACCAGTACGTCATGGGCCTCGTGCCGCCCGACCAGGTACCGCCGTTCTTCTACGTGGAGAGCCCGGTCAACGTCGTGCCGGGTCGGGACCAGGCGTCGTCGCCCCAAGTGGGCGTCACGTTCAACGGCACCCGGCGCGATGTGCTCATCGGCGACGTCATCGCCGCGATGGGACCGCGCGTGCCCTCGGCGGCGCAGTCGCAGAAGACGTGGCGCCAGGCGTGGATCTTCCTGACGCAGCGCGGCAGCACGCCGGCGCCGGCCGACATCAGCCGCATTGACGGGTGGCGCACGGCCTGGGAGACGTTCTTCACGCAGGGCACCGAGGGCCGCATGCGGCTCGACGCCACGTTGCGCTGAGCCGCACTACACTGGGTCGGCTCGCCGGCCTGCGGCGACGGAGGCCACTAGTGACCGACTATCAACGCATCCGCGCGCTGTTTCCCGACCACCTGGGCCTGGCGCGTGGCAAGTATCTGCCCGCCCACCTGGCGCACAAGGGCACGCGGCACTGCCTGTCGCTCTTCGCGCTGAACTTCGACCGCATGATGGTGCCGGCGCCCGGCGCGAAGATGCTCGAGGGCCTGCCCGACTGCGACCTCGTGCTGGCGATGGACGAGGTGCGGCCGTCGTGGGAAGAGGCCACCGGCATCGTCATTGGTGACTTGTTCTTCCGCGGCGAGCCGCTGGCGATCTCGCCACGCCACGTGCTGCGCAACGCCGTCAACGACTGGAAAGCGCTTGGCTACCGGGTGAAGGTCGGCATAGAACTCGAAGCGTACGTGATGCAGCCAGACGGCACAGGCGGCTGGACCGAGTGGGACACGCCGGGTGCCTACGTCTACGGCACCGGTCCGGCGGTGGATCCAGTGGGGTTACTCGACGAGGTCATGCGCACGGCTGTGGCCTGCGGCCTGCCGATCGAGTCGATCAACTCGGAATACGACACACCGCAGTTCGAGTTGACGCTCGTCTATGACGACGCACTCGAGGCCGTCGACGACATCTTCGTGTTCAAGCTCATGGCCCGCGAGCTGGCGACCAGGCGGGGGCTGTTGCTCACCTTCATCGGCAAGCCGTTTGCGGACCGTGGCGGCAGCGGCTTCCACGTGAACATGTCGCTTGAAGGCGCAGACGGCAGGAACGCACTGAACGACCCGACGGCGGCCGACGGGCTGTCGGCGCTGGCGCGTCACTGCATCGCGGGGATGGTCGAGCACTTCGAGGCGACTGCGGGCATCTGCGCGCCCACGGTCAACGCCTACAAGCGCCTGCGACCGGCGCAACTGGCGGGCTACTGGGCCAACTGGGGCTACGACCACCGGGGCGTGTCGGTGCGCGTACCGCACGAGCGCGGCGCGGCCACGCGCCTCGAGCATCGGATGTCAGACGGCGCCGCCAATCCCTATCTGGCGACCGCCGCGGTGCTGCAGGCCGCTCGTCTGGGGCTCGTGCATCACCTCACGCCGCCGGCGCCGGAACAGCAGGACTGCCTCACATCGCAAAGTACATCGCGGCACGCGCCCGACAACCTGTCGCTGGCGCTCGACGCGCTTGAATCCGACACCGCCCTCGTGAACGCCATCGGACCCGAGCTGGTGGCGCAGTTCGTAGCGGTGAAGCGGGCCGAGTGGGGCAAGTTCACCGCGGCCGTCACCGACTGGGAACTGCAGACCTATCTGCCGTTTCTCTAAGGGCTGGCTCGTATGACCGTCCTCTCCGGCGACGCCCACGCCAACATCCTCGATCCCGACGTCTACGTGCACGGCGTGCCGCACGCCGCGTTCGAGCGGCTGCGCGACCAGGATCCGGTCAGCTGGTGGCCGGAGCCAGACGGGCCCGGGCTCTGGGCCGTCACGCGCTACGACGACGTCGTGGCCGTCAGCCGGCAATCGCAGGTGTTCTCGTCGGCCAAGGGCATCCGCATCGAAGACATGCAGCCCGACGAGCTGGCCGCGCGTCGCACGATGATGGAACTCGACCCGCCGGCGCACACCACCTATCGGCGCCTCGTGCAGCCGCCGTTCTCGTTTCGCGAGATGGCGTCGTACGGGCAGGCGTTGCGGCTCATGGCACGGTCGGTCATCGCCGAGGCGCGCGCGCATGCGACGTTCGAGTTCGTGGAGCTGCTGGCGCGGCAGTTGCCCATGCGGATGCTGGGCACGCTGCTTGGCGTGCCCGACCAGGATGGCCCGTGGCTCGTGCGTCGCGGCGACGCGCTCATCGGCAACGCCGATCCGGAGGTGACCGACACGCCCGTGGGGCTGGCCGATACCGACGCCTATCGTCTGCTGCCGTTTCGCAGCCCCGTGAGCCTGGAGCTCTTCGCCTATGCCGCCGAGCAGGCGCGTCGCCGACGCGAACATCCCACCGACGACGTCATCTCGTTGCTGCTGCGGCCCACGCGCGACGGTGCCCCGCTCAGCGAGGACGAGTTCAAGAACTTCTTCACGCTGCTCGTGGCCGCAGGCAACGACACGACGCGCTACTCGATCACCGCCGGCATGCTGGCGCTGCTCGAACACCCCGCGCAACTGGCGGCGCTGCGCGACGACCCGGCGCTCATGCCCGGCGCCGTCGAAGAGATGCTGCGCTGGAGTTCGGTGACGATGCACTTCCGCCGCACGGCGGTCGTCGACACGGAACTCGGCGGCACGGCCATCGCAGCCGGCGACAAAGTGCTCATCTGGTTCCTGTCGGGCGACTTCGACCAGCGGCACTTCCCGCGCCCGTTCGAGTTCGACATCCGGCGCACGCCCAACGATCACCTCGCGTTCGGCCTGAAGAGCCCGCACAAGTGCCTGGGCGAGCACCTGGCGCGGCTCGAGATGCGGGTGTTCTTCGAGGAGCTGCTGCCGGCGCTCGCCGACATCCGCGTGAGCGGCCCGGTGGCGCGCCTGCGATCGAACTTCATCTCGGGCATCAAGCGCCTGCCCGTGACGGTGGTCTGGACGTAGGTCGCTCTGGCGCGGCGCGTCAGTGACCTCATGCACGGCACGATCGACCGCTTCAGCTACTGGGTGGGCCTGGAGCCACGGCCCTGACGCCACGCGTGGCCTGGAAGTGCCGAACACTCCACGTCAGGATCTCGTCGGCCTTGGCTTTCCCGGCGCAGGCCTCGATGTGGCCGTCGTAGACGCGTCCACCGGCGATGCGAGCAGCGCCGTGCTGCCGCACGAGTCGCCAAGTCTCGGCTCCCGTGAGCACCAGTGTGTCGGTCTTGCTCCAGTTCCGTTCGAGCACACCGAGCGCATCCGCCGGCGCCAGACGGTGGGGTGGCGGCAGGCGCGTCAGCACCGCGTAGGCCTCGAGGACCGAGTGCGCGGCGAGCAGGAACGCCTAGCCGGCCGCCATCCGCCTGGAGAGGTCCGCCACCGTTGCCAGATGGTGCTCATGCTGCGGAAGAGCGGCGGCCACGAGGCAGTTCGTGTCGAGCAGGACTCGCATCACTCCTCGCCCCGGCTGGTGCGCCCGCGCGGCAGCCGGAGTTCGTCGAGGGTGGCGTCAACGAGCGTCTGGGTGAGCGCCGGCACCGCGTCTGCCGGCTCCGCGATCCACAGCGTGCCGCGCTTCACGATCGACACCGCGGCAGGGGCGGGCTCGAGCTCCACGTGCCCGTCCACGACGCGCACCTCGATGGGCACACCGGGCGACAGCTGCGCGCGTTCGCGCACGGCCTTCGGCAGCACGAGGCGCCCGGCGGCATCCATGGTCGTAATCATGGCAGAAATCATACCCACTGATGACCCCATGATCGACCGGGCACTCACGCTGCCGCCCGACGCGGGCGTGCTGACCATCACGGGCACCGGCGTGGGGCCGGAGCTGCAGGTGATGGTGGACGGCCAGCTCGTCACGACGCTGCCCGGTGCGACCGACACGCAGGTGAAGGTGGGGGCGAATCGACCGCCGCGCGACGACGCCGAGCTGCACAGTCGCACACATGCGTGCGCGGCTTGTGTGCCCGGACCGCGGCGATCACCGACAATGCCCGAATATTCACGGCTCGCCCGCTTGGCGCCCGTGACAAAATGGCCGCCGAGGCTGTGTGACTCACCTGTTCATGTGCCGTGAGTATCCGCCGGCCGCGTACCCGCCCGGTGGCATCGGCTCGTACGTGCGCCATATCACCGCGCTGATGGCGAAGGCGGGCGAGACGGTGCACGTCATCGCGCACCGGTGGGATGGCGCCCCCAAGGCGCAGGAGGCACTGGTTGACGGGCGGCTGATCGTGCACCGTGTGGCGCTCGACGCGCAGGTGCCCGACCGGTGGGCGCTCCCGGGGCGGCCCCACGACGCGCAGGTGCCGTTGGCCCTGCTCGCCTCCACCTACCCCTCGCAGGCGTTCTCCTGGCAGGCCGCCCTGCTGGCCGAGCAGCTGATCGAGCGAGCAGGCATCGACGTGATCGAGGCGCAGGAGTGGGAGGCGCCGCTGTACTACCTCCAGCTTCGCCGGGCGCTCAACCTCGGGCCGGCGCGCCGGCCGCCGTGCGTCGTGCACCTGCATTCGCCGACCGAGCGCATCTTTGCGGCCAACGACTGGGACACGACGGTCGTCGACTACGCACCGGCCGCGGCGCTCGAGGCCTATTCGATCACCGCGGCCGACGCCATCCTCAGCCCCAGCCGGTTCGTCGCCGACGAGGCCATGGCCCGGTACCACATCCCGGCCTCGAAGGTGAGCATCGTCCCGTACCCGCGGGGCGACGCCGCGCCGCGCGACCGCGATGAGCAGACCTGGGCCTCGGGCGCCATCTGTCACGTGGGCCGGCTCGAGCCGCGCAAGGGCGTGCTCGAGTGGGCTCAGGCGATCGCGCTCGTCGCCGCCGACCATCCCGACGTACGGTTCGACTTCGTCGGCGGTGACACGCCCCTCGAGGTGACCGGCGGTCCCACCGTGGGCCAGGCCATGCGGGCGCGGGTGCCTCGGCACGTGCGCCGTCAGCTGCGGTTCCACGGCACGCGCGACCGTGCCGGCATGGCCGAGGTGTTGTCGATGGCGTGCGCGTCGGTCGTGCCTTCGCGGTGGGAGAACTTTCCCTACAGCTGCATCGAGGCGATGTCGAGCGGTCTGCCGGTGATTGTGTCGCCGGGCGGCGGCATGCGCGAGCTGGTCGCCGACGGGGTATCCGGGTGGATCGCCCCGGATGGCACGCCCGCGGGTCTCGCCACGGCGTTACGCCGGGCGCTGGCGGCATCTGGCCAGGAGCGCCGGCGTATGGGCAGCGCCGCCGCCGACACGGTCAGCCGCGTGTGCGACAACACGACGATCGTCGCACGCCATCTCGACCTGAAGGCCCGGCTGGTCGGCGACGTGCGATCGTCCGCGTCCGCGTCCGCGTCCGCGTCGGCAGGGGAGGCCGCGTCTGCGCGGCGTGACGCCGGCCCCCAGGCGGCTTGCGGCCTGGCAGTGGTCGTGGTCTGCGACGCCGGGTGCACCGACCTCGAACCGTGTCTCTCCGGGCTGCGCGATCAGGTCGAACCGCCGGTCGAGGTGTGCCTGATCTGCGACGACGAGCGCACGCGTCTGGCCGCGACGGCCGCGGCTCCCGGCTGGCGGGTCGTCGCGCGCGGCGACCGGTCGCTCGAGGCCGCGGCAATTGACGTGGCCCGGGAACTGGCGGCCGGGGATCGGTTGCCGGGCGGCGTGGCCTTCGTGGACCGACGCGTGCGACTCGAGCCCGAGTTCATCGCCATCGGGAGCGCCCGGTTCGCGCACAGCCCTCGGCTCGGCGTCCTGTCAGCCTGGATCCGCGAGTCGGGCACCCGCGACCGGATTCACGTGCCGCCGTCCCCCGATATCCCCTATGTCTGGCGTGCGGGCGAGCGGTGCCCGTGTGTGATCGTGCGGTCTTCGGCGCTCGAGACGGCGCGGGCACGAAGTCTACAGGAGGTGGGCGACGCCGTAGCGCGCGACGGGGGGGCCGTCGTCACCTACCCGGCCGTCCTGGGCTCGTGTGCGTCTGGCGGCGGACCGTCGCCGGCCTGGCCGGCGGCGGCACGGTATTCGTCGATGGCGCGCGCCGTGCAGCGGCTCCATACGCCGTTGCTGCAGTGGTTGCGGTCGTGTTCACCGGGCGATCGCCGGAGGTTCGTGGTCGAAGGGCTTCGACATCCGGGTCGTTCGGCGCAGTGGCTCGCCAGCCGCGCGCTTCGCGCGGTGCGCACGCGAGCGGTCGTCCCCCGTCGGTTGTCCACCCCCTTCCACCGAAGCGACGAGGAACGCCCGCATGGCACCCCCCGCTTCCGGTAGCCAGCGTTCGGACGGCGCCGCCCGACCGCCGCTCGTCTCGGTCGTCATCGCGGCCTACAACGCCGCCGGGTTCATCGAGACCACCTGCCGGTCCGCGATGAACCAGACCTGCGCCGCCATCGAGATCATCGTCGTCGATGACGGTTCGACTGACGGCACGAGCGCCGTCATCGAGGCCCTGGCGCTGACCGACCCGCGCATCCGCCTGATCCGTCAGGCGAATCTCGGTGTCGCCGCCGCCAGGAATCGCGCCATCGCCGCCGCTTCCGGGGAGTTCATCGCACCGCTCGATGCCGACGACCTGTGGGACCCGACCAAACTGGCCCGACAGGTCGCGCGGCTGCAGGAGGCGGGGCCGGCGGCCGGCATGGCGTACTGCTGGTGGGTCTGGATCGACGTGTACGACACGCCGCTCGACAGGTCGCCGCTCTGGCGCATCGAGGGCCGCGTGCTCGAGCGCCTCGCCGAGGTGAACTTCACGGGCAGCGCGAGCATCCCGCTGTATCGGCGATCGTGTCTCGAGCAGGTGGGCGCCTACGATTCGACCCTGCGCGACAA
>JANORI010000628.1:0-5709 GCA_031415235.1 Acidobacteriota bacterium
CACGACGAAGCTCGCACCCCGGGTCTCGGCCAGCTACAACGTAACCGGCGACGGCAAGACGATCGTCATCGGTAGCTTCGGGCGCTTCTACACCGGCATCATCCAGAGCTTCTCGGATGGCTTCGCCGGCGTGCCACAGCAGGCCAACTACGACAACTTCGCCTGGAACGGCTCGGCCTACGTGCTGGCCAATCAGGTGCGGATCGGCGGCAGCAGCTTCGTCCCCAACCCCGACCTCGACCCGTCGTATCTCGACGAGTACACGCTCGGCGTGCAGCGTCAGTTCGGACGCAACATGGCCATCGGCGTGCGCGTCATCGCCCGCAAGTGGAACGACCTCATCGACGACGTCCGCTCGATCAACCCCGACCTGTCGATTCGCCGCGAGGTGGTCAACTACGACGCGGCCGAGCGGAAGTACCGCGGTGCCATCTTCACCTACGACAAGCGCTTCGCGAACAACTGGAACCTGCAGGCCAGCTACGCCTACTCGCGGACCGAAGGCAATCATTTCGACGCCACGTTCACCTCCCTCGGTGACTACCTCGACGCGCAGTGCCGGACGACGCTCGACGCCTCGGTCGGCAGCAACGGTGTCATCCCCTGCGCCGAGGTCCAGAACGGCAGCAACAAGTACGGCCGCCCGATCTACGACCGTCCGCACAACTTCAAGTTGAACGGGGCCTACGTGCGCCCGATCCGCCGGGTCACTCTGGCCATCGGCGCCTTGCTCGAGTCGGCATCGAAGCGCCGCTACGAGCAGGTGCGCGCGGTCAACGTGCTCACGCCCGGCACGACCAGCAACTTCGGCCCCACCGCGACCTACTTCTACAACGAGCGCGGTTCCGATCCGGTCCCCGGACTGCAGTGGACGCTCGACAACTCGGTCGAGGCCACCTTCAGAGGACCGCGGACCACGCAGGTTGGCGTGAAGGCCGAGGTCTTCAACGTCACCAACCAGGAAGCGAAGATCATCTCGAACAACACGGCGTTCTGCGGCTCGACCGCGGTCGCCGCCTGCGCGACGGCGGTGCAGAACTACGGCAAGGCCGGCGCCCGCGGCTCGTTCCAGACGCCACGGACGTTCCGCGTATCGGCGATTTTCAGGTTCTAGCGGCTAGCGGCTAGCGGAGCACAGAAAAGGCCCGGCCAGGGGTGACCCGGCCGGGCCTTTCGTATCTTCAAGCCACCACAGCGTGGCTGCCCGGGCCTAGCCGCTAGAACCTAGCCGCTAGCCGGCCGCTAGCCGCGGTCATGTCCATCGGCGGGTCACCCACCGATGGACATGACGTCGAACTGCTCGTGGTGCAGCTGAACGTCCGCCTTGACGATCACGTCCTTGCCGAGCATCTGCTTCAGGTCGCGCAGCACGCCGCGCTCCTCGTCCTTCAGGGCCCGCGCGATGTCGGGGTTCACGCGCAGCAGCACCCCGAGTCCGTCAAGATCGGGTCCGATCTTCTTCACCTCGGTCAGGATCTCGTAGCACACCGTCGAGCTCGACTTGATGGTGCCAATCCCTGAGCAGTACGGGCACGGCTCGGTCAGGGTCCGTTCCAGACTCTGCTTGACGCGCTTGCGCGTGACGATCACCAGGCCGAAGTCGGACACCTGCAGCGCCTTGGACGGCGAGCGGTCGCGCCGCAGTTCGTGTTCCACCGTCTGGAAGACCTTCTGACGGTTCTTCTTTTCCTCCATGTCGATGAAGTCGAGCACGATGATGCCACCCAGGTCGCGCAGGCGCATCTGTCGCACGATCTCCTTGGCGGCCTCGAGGTTGGTCTTGATGATCGTGTCTTCGAGGCGGCCGGCCGTCTTCTTGCCAACGGAGCGGCCCGTGTTCACGTCGATGGCCACGAGCGCCTCGGTCTGATTGATGACAATCGAGCCACCTGATTTCAGCCACACCTTGCTCTTGAGGGCCTTGTCGAGTTCGGCCTGCACGCCGTACTCCTCGAAAATCGGATACGGCTTGTCGTGCAGGCGTACCCGCGGCGACATCAGGGGCATGATGCGGTTGAGCAACTCGATGATGCGCTGGTGCTCGCGGGCGTCGTCGATGCGGATCGCCGTGTAGTCGTCGGTGAGCAGATCCCGCAGTAGCTTGGCCACGAGACTGGCCTCGCGAAACACCGTGGCCGGGGCGCGGCTGGTCTCGGACTTCTGGCGCATCTCGGTCCACACGCGGTGGAAGTACTGCAGGTCCGAGACGATGTCTTCCTTCGGGCGCCCTTCGGCGGCCGTGCGGATGATGACTCCGCCGCCGAAGTGATGCTGGTCGCGGAACTCCTTGACGATGCCGCGCAGGCGGTTGCGTTCCTCGCGCGTCGAGATCTTGCGCGACACGCCGACGTGGTCCACCGTGGGCATGAACACGAGAAAGCGGCCCGGCATCGTGACATGCGACGTGAGGCGCGCGCCCTTGGTGCCGAGCGGCTCCTTGGCCACCTGCACGACGATGTCCTGCCCCTCCTTCACGAGATCCTCGATCTTGGCTTCGGGGGTGTTCTTGTCGCCGCCGCGATCGCGCCCGCCTCGGCCCCGGCCGCGCCCGCCGCCCTGACCACCGGACGCCGCCGGTGCCGCGGCGCCGGCAACCTCGGCGGCGCCACTCCCGACGGCCGATTCGGCCGCCGCTGCCGGCGGCTCCTCGTCGTCATCGTCCCCGCTCAGGCGTTCGAACTCCTCCATCGTGTTGACCACGTCAGACACGTAGAGGAAGCCGTCGCGCTCGAGGCCGATATCGACAAAGGCCGACTGCATTCCCGGCAACACCTTCGAGACGCGCCCCTTGTAGACATTGCCGACCACGCCGCGGTTGCGCTCGCGTTCGATGAACACCTCGGCGAGCAGGTCGTCCTCGAGAATGGCCACACGGGTCTCGTGGCCGTTGGTCGAGATGATCATTTCCTTGTTCATGCAGTACTCAATTCGTGAACCGTCGCATCCTCACGTTGAGGATCAGGCCGAAGCCTGCGAGCGTGGCGATCATGGAGGACCCGCCGTAGCTGAGCAGCGGCAGCGTGAGCCCCTTGACCGGCGCCAGACCCGCCGACATGGTGATGTTGTAGATGACTTGGAACGTGAAGCTGGCGAGCACGCCCAGCACGAGATAGGCGCCCATGCGGTCCTTCGAGAGTCGGGCCGCGTCGAGCGAGCGTGTGATGACGAACAGATACAACCCAAGAGCGACGACGACGCCGGCAAAGCCCTGTTCTTCCGCCAGCACCGAGAAGATGAAGTCGTTGTGCGCGACGGGCAGGAACCGCAGTTGCCCCTGCGTCCCGCCCATGAATCCCTTGCCGAGCACGCCGCCGGAGCCCACGGTGATGCGCGCCTGGATCTGCTGATAGCCCGCGCCGCGCGCGTCCTGCTCCGGATCGAGAAACGTGACGATGCGCGACTTCTGGTAGTCCTCGAGCGCGAACACCCACGCCACCGGCGCCGACACGATCGCCACGAGCGCAGCGATGCCCAGATAGCGAATCGGCAGTCCGGCGGCGAACACCGCCGCGCCGAGCACGGGAAGCAGCGTGACGGCGGTGCCCAGATCCGGCTGTCGCGCGATGAGCACGAGCGGCCCGGCCGTCAGGGCCGCGGCCAGGAGCAGATCCTGGGCGGAGAGTTCCGCGCGACGGACGTCGCCGAGCAGCTTGGCGAGAATCAGCGCGAGGCCCGCCTTCGCAAACTCAGACGGCTGCAGGTTGAACGCACCGAGATCGAGCCAGCGTCGCGACCCGCCCCGCACGGCGCCGAAGACCAGCACGGCCAGCAGCGCGAGCACGAGCCCGACATAGAGCCAGTGCGCCTTGTCGACAAGCGATCGGTAGTCGATGGCCAGGCACGCAGCCATCGCTCCCAGGCCGAGCACCACGGCGTAGATCTGCGTCCAGTACTCGCGACTGGCGCCGCCCGTCGCACTGAAGATCATCGTGACGCCGATGGCGACGAGCGCGAGTACCGCCACCAGGAGCGGCACGTCGAGATGCGTGGAGAGGCGGCGTTCGAACACAGCTACCTGGGATCCGCAACCGGACGCGGTGCCAGCCCGGTGCCCGGCGCGGGCGAGGCCGCGGAATCAACCGATGCGACTGGGCGCGCGGCGGGAGCCGGAGGAGGGCCAGGCGTACCGGGTACGACGGGCATGGTCGGCAGCGGCCGACCCTCTTTGCGCGCGTAGTACGTCTCGATGATGTGTTTGGCGATCGGTGCCGCCAGGTAGCCGTGCTCGGAGTGCTCGGCAAAGATCACGCCCGCCAGTTCCGGATTGTCGCGCGGCACCATGAACACGAACCAGCCGTGATCGCGCAGGTCCTTGCTGCTGCCGCTGCCGCGGGCGCGCTCGCGCCCCTTGATTGAGATCACCTGCGCGGTGCCGGTCTTGCCGGCCACGTCACGCCCGGCGATGCGGGCCCGGCCCGCGGTGCCCGCTTCGTTCACCGCCATCCACAGCCCGTCGTGCACGGCCGACACCGTCTCGGGTGCGAGCGTCACCGCCGACGCCGGCGGCGGTGCCTCGACCGGCTGCCAGGGGCCGCCGTTCGAGGTGGCCGTCACCAGCCGTGGCACGACGCGCGCGCCCTGTGCCACCGAGGCCATCATCACCGCCATCGACATGGGCGTGACCGACACCTGCCCCTGGCCGATGGCCACCGAGATGGTCTCGCCGGCGTACCACCGTTCGCCGGTGCGCTGCAGCTTCCACGCAGTGGAAGGGATGATGTTCTCCACCTCGTTCGGCAGGTCGATTCCGCTCTTGCCCGCGAGCCCCAGCTTCACGGACCAGTCGTGGATGCGATCCACACCGAGCATGTTGCCCACGGTGTAGAAGTAGACGTTGCACGACTTCTCGAGTGCGTGGCGCATGTCCACCCAGCCGTGACCCCCGGCCAGGTGACACTTGAAGAAGCGGCCGTAGAAGGTGCCGCCACCGCGGCAGTAGATCTTCGTCTCCGGCGTGACCACCTTCTCTTCGAGGCCGGCCGTGGCCACGACGATCTTGAAAGTAGACCCCGGCGAGTAGCGACCTTGAATTGCGCGGTTCTGCAACGGACGCAGCTCGTCAGTGTTGAGCGCCTGCCAGGTCGTACGGTCGATGCCGGCGGCAAACGCGTTGGGATCGTAGGCCGGCAGACTCACGAGCGTGAGCACGTCGCCCGATCGCGGATCGAGCACGACGGCCGATCCCCAATAGCCCGTCGCTCGGAAGCCCTCTTCCGCGGCGCGCTGCATGTCGGCATCGAGCGTGAGCTGCACGCGGCGGCCCTCGACGGGCGGCGCCTCGTCGAGCGTGCGAATCTCGCGGCCCACGCTGTTGACGACCACCCGGCGCGCGCCGTCTTCGCCCATGAGCACACGGTTGTACGTGCGCTCGAGGCCCGACTGCCCCAATACCGTGCCGGTGGCCACCTGATCGTCGGCGACCTGCTGCTCGCTGGCTTCGCCCACGTAGCCGAGCAGGTGCGCGCCCAACGACCTGGCAGGGTAGCGCCGGGTGGGCACCTGCTGCACCACCACGGCGGGAAGCTCGAAGTCGAGCCGCCGTGCGGTGACGGAGGCCACCTGGGCGAGCGTGGCGTCCTGCAGCACGACGATGGGCCGGTACGACGGCTCCTTGCGATGACGTGCGACCGTGTTGCGCATCTCGGCTTCGTCGAGGCCGAGGACCGTCGACAGCAGCCGCACGGTGTGATCGAGATCGCGCGTGTGCTC
>JANORI010000629.1:0-25736 GCA_031415235.1 Acidobacteriota bacterium
CGCTGCCCTTCGGCGTAGATTGTGTCGAAAGCGAGCGACGACTTGCCCGACCCGCTCACGCCGGTGAGCACCACCAGCTTCCCCGTCGGGATGGTGAGATCGATGTTCTTGAGGTTGTGAGTACGAGCCCCTCGAATGACGATGGACTCAGGGGAGCGGGGGGATGGCATGGCGCATGGGACGGCGCCCCGGGGGCGCGCCGTCGGCGGTCTCCAAACCCCTCATGGTAACGCACGGCTGAAGTCCAGCGCGCCGTGCGCTGCCTCCGGCTCCCCCGTTGGCAAAAAAACGTCATGCCGGCGTCGCCGCTTCCCACAAATCTCGGCGCTGGTAGAACACCACCGTCCGGGCACGTGTCACCACGGCTCGCGACTGCGCGGAAATACCCGAGATACCATTTGGCACGTTTCATGCTGCGAAGAACGGCATCGTGTCTGTGCTCGGTGAACGAGAAACACATGTTTCACGCGGCAGCGTGCTGATCGTGAACGATCAGGCGGCCCTGCGGGATGCCGTCGTGAAGGTGCTGCAGGCGCGCGGATTCCGCACGCGGGCCGCCGACACCGGCCTCAAAGCCCTCGAGTTTGCCCGGTCCGAACTCCCCGACGTGATTCTGATCGACATGGACCTGCCGGCGGTTGACGGGTGGGAGTCGGCCCGGAGGCTCAAGGCCGACCCCGTGACGAAGAAGATTTTCGTCGTGGCGATGTCGGAAGATGCCAAGACCGACCGCCGCAATCTGGCGATGCGCATGGGCTGCGACGCCTTCGAGCCCAAGCCCTGCAACGTGGACCACCTGGTCCAGAGCGTCGAGCAGCTGATTCCGGCGTAGCGGCGCCACATCGTTCTGGCCTTCGGGCGCGTCCCCGGCTACGATGCCGGCGCGGGCCGACGCGGAGTTGCGGCCTTCCGGCCCGACACGTTCATGTCTGGTACCTACCCCGACCACGGACCCGACTCGCCGCCCGCCATCGCCACGTGGGATTGGCGTGTGGACTCGGACCGCGTCGCCTTCTCGGCCGGCTGGCACGCGCTGCTCGGCGACACCAAGGGTGACACGACCGAGTCGCTGCACGCCTGGCTCGGCCGTGTCCACCCCGACGACGTCGCGGTGTTGACCGGCGCCCTCGACCGGCATCTGTCAGGCGCAACGCCGGAGTTTCGCTGTGAACACCGGCTGCGTTCGGCCCACGGCGCCTTCCGCTGGGTGTTGGCGCAAGGCGTGTCGGAACGCACGTCCGAAGGCAAGCCGGTGCGTGTTGCCGGCACCCTGGCCGAAGTGTCGGAGGGCAACCACACCGACCCGCTCGTCGGACTGCCCAGTCTCTTTGCGCTGCGGGCTCATCTGGCGACGCTCGTGGCCGGGGCGCGGCGCGACCCTGGACAGCGGTTCGCGGTGCTGTTCGTCGATGTGGACAAGTTCGGCGCCGTGAACGCGCTGCTCGGCCACGACGGCGGTGATGCCCTGCTGCGCGAGGCGCTGACGCGCGTGGCCCGGTGCCTCCGGGAGGGCGACCTCGTGGCCCGCATCGGCACGCACCAGCCGGGTCACGGCGGCGCAGACGTGGGCCTGCCACCGCTTGGTGGCGACGAGTGCACGGTCGTGCTGTCGAGCCTCGCCGATGCGCGTGACGCCGCTCGCGTCGCCGCCCGCATTCACGACGCGCTGGCGGCGCCCTTCCCCATTGCCGGGCACCGGCTCTTCGTGTCCGCCAGCATCGGCCTCGTGGTCAACAGCGTCGCCCACGACACGACGGAAGACCTGCTGCGCGACTGCTACTCCGCCCTCGTGCGCGCGCAAGCGCAAGGCCCTGGAGGCACGCAGACCTTCGACGACGCCACGCGCGCCGCGTCGTCGGAGTTCATGGAGTTTGCCGCGGACCTTGACGACGCCCTCGGCGAGGGCCAGTTCGAGATGTGGTTCCAGCCGACGGCGGACCTGCACGACGGCTCCATCGTTCGAGCCGAGGCGTTACTGCGCTGGCTCCATCCTGCTCGCGGACTGCTGCGCCCCAACATCTTCGTGCCACTACTCGACGAGACGGGCGCGATTGTGCCGCTTGGCTGGCGCACGATTGCCGACGCGTGCCACGCCCTGGCCGGATGGCGGCGCGAGACGCCACACGCCCAGGGCATGCGCCTCTCGGTGAACCTGCTTGCGAAGCAGTTCCTGGCGCCCGACCTCGTGCCGCAGCTGACGGCCGCGGTCAGAGGCGCCGGACTGCATCCTGGCGATCTCGAAATAGAGGTCTCGGAACTGGAAGCCATGACCCACTACGACCGCCTGGTCGAGGTCTCGCGCGAGCTGCGCGCGGCCGAGTTCAAGCTGGCGCTCGACGACTTCGGTCTCGGTCTGGCCACCACCGCGCACATCCGCGGTCTCGCCGTGCACACGCTGAAGATCGACCGTGCCTACATTGGCGGCCACCACCGCCAGGGCAGCAGCCCTGCGATCGTGCAGTACGCGGTGGAACTGGCGGCCATCCTCGGCATCGACGTCGTGGCTGTGGGCGTGGAGACCCCCACGGAGCTCGAGCTGTTGAAGCGGCTCGGGTGCCCGCTGGGCCAGGGGTTCCTGTTCTCGAGACCCGTGCCCCAAGCCGAGATGCTCGAACTGCTGAGACGCGATGCGGCCGCGGCGGGCGCCGACTGGTGGGCCGGCCAGCAGCCCGAGTCGGCCCGTCGGAGACGTGGATCTGACGCCGGGCTCGCTGGGACGCCCGGCGGACCGAGCCCTCGCTCTGACCCACCGGCGCCGTGAGGCATGGTAGAATTCGACCTCTGTGCGGGATGCGCGCGTCCCGCCCCGAGATCACACCGGGCCGGTGTAGCTCAGTTGGTAGAGCAGCTGATTCGTAATCAGCAGGTCGGGGGTTCGAGTCCCTTCGCCGGCTCCATCGCCCCAACAATTTTACGGGCCCTCCCGCCTCGGCCTGGATGCCGCTAGCAGAGCCGGGCTCGAGTCTGTCGCTGGCGACGGCGGTCCCTCACCGACATGCCACGCCATTCAGTTCAGCTGATTGCGTTACTTCGGGCATTCGGGGCGCATCGCCAAGGCGCCGCAAAACTGTGAGCGCCGGTGGCGCCGAAACCGGCTTGGCTCGTCGCGCGTCCCGTCAGGGTCGTCTGGCCGCAGCGCCCACGATCACGAGCACGCCCAGGACGGCCAGTCCCGCGCCGGATGCGTGGCCATCGCCGGACGGCTGTTCGGGGCAGCGAGCATCAGCGCGTCGCACGTCGAGACGAGACGCGTTGGTCTCGGATCCAGGTAGAGGCAGTACGTCAGAACCGCCATGACGTGCCGACTTGGACCAGGCGAGGGTGCCCCGGCAGAATCCCGCGGGCCCTGTCGACGATGAACGTGCGATCGGCGAGGTTCTTGACCGCCAGGAACAGCGAGCCAGGAAGACGCGGCACGCGCCACGATGCGGCGAGATTCCAGTACGTGTACGCGGGCATCAGTCCCCGCTGGCCATCCGCGGTACCGGCGATCGTGTTCAGGTCGTCGCCGAAGTGATCGCCGACCTGCTGCGCCTCGATCTGGAGGTCAAGGCCGGCCTCGTGACGGTAACCGACTGTGACCGAGACCGTCGTCTCTGGCGCATACGGCAGCCGGTTGCCCGACACGCTCGTCGTCGTGAACCCGGCGACGTTGCTGGACCGCACGCCGGTAAACCTGGCCACTGGCAGCCACGTGAATGCCGCCCGACTATAGAGACCGTGGCCCGTCCCGCGCAGCCGCCGCCAGTCCCCGTCGGCCCCCATCTCCACTCCTTGCTGAAGGGTCTGGCCGCCGTTGGTCAGCGTCGCACCCACCCCGCCCGCTAGGGTGGCCGGGACGATCTGGTTCTCGTAGTCGAGGCGAAACACTGCGGCATCGAGCCGCAGCGCAGAGCCGAGTCGCGTGCGGCCACCGACCTCGTAGTTCCAGCTGCGCTCGGGCTCGAGGTCGATGGTGCCGCCTGTCGTGTTGTTGATGATGTCTTCGGCGCGCGGAGGTGCAAATCCGCGGTGGACACCACCAAACAGTGTGGTGTCCGGGGTCGGGCCGTACGACACGCCAAGTCCCGGCACCAGCTCAGTGAGGTCCGTAGCACCCGAGACCAAGGCGAGGCGGTTGGTGCGCGAGTAGCGAATCCGCTCCACGCGCAAACCCGGCGTGACGGTCCACGCTCCGGCCAGTACTCGGTGCTGAACGAACGCTGACTGCGCGTCGGCGGTCCGTTCGTTGTTCTCGACCAACACGCCGGTGCGGGCCAGCGGCGTGTCACCGTTCTCCTGCCGCCGGTCCTGATACTCCGTGTGAACGCGAACGCCGAAGTCCGTCTCTTGGGCCATGCCGGCGCGGAAGGCCACGCGCCCACGTGCCTCAGCGCCCGCGTGCCGGTAGCGGCGCAGTCGGCCTTCGTTGCCGCATGTCGTGCTCAGGTTGGCCATCCCGCCGCATTGCGGGTCGGCGGCATCGTTGGGACGCTGACCGGAGTTGCTCGACTGGCGCCACCAATCTCTCGCGAAACGCGACCCGTAGACCGTCCCGGTCAACGCCACGCGGGACCACGCCAGCGCCCGGTACGCACCGCTCACCCCGACGCGCCCGCCGTCGAACACGTCGTTGGCGAAGGGGTTCTGGCGAGGATTGGCGGCATACTCGGCCTCGCTGAGTCCACTGTAGGTGACCTGCGAGTCTTCGCCGTAATAGTTGCCCTTCACCGACAGCTGCTGTGTCGCACCGAAGCTGCGCGTGGCCTTGCCCATCACATCCAGCAGGTCGCTGTGCACGTGGTCGCGCGCGCCGTCGCTCTGCTTGCGAAGGGCCTGGGCGAACACACCCATGCGCGACCACGTCCCGCCGAACGACCCGCCTATGTTCGCGTACGCCCGGTTGCCGCCCGTCGCGTCGAGCGCGAACGACGGTCGCACGGGCGCCTCGGGGGTGATGTAGTTGATGACGCCGCCGAGCGTCACCGGGCCATACGCGATCTGGCTCGAGCCCTTGAGCACCTCGACGCGGTCGAACCTCTCGATCGGCGGGTGATAGTAGCTGGCGTTGTCGCCATAGGGCGCAAAGGCCGTCGGCACGCCATCTTCGAGCAGCAGGACCTTGGCCGACCGCGTCGGATTCAGCCCGCGTATCCCGATGTTCGGGCGCAGACCGAGCCCCTCCTCGTCGCGTACGACCACTCCGGGCACCTTGCGCAGGGCCTCGCTGGTCGAGAACACGTGTGACGCGGTCAGCGCGTCACGCGTGAGCAGGTGGAAGGCCCCAGGGAGGCGCCGCAGCATCTCCTCCGATCCCGCCAGCCGTGAGCCAATCACGGTGAGCTCTTCCGCAATGGCGCCAGGTCGCATGACCAGTCCGAGCGTCACCGGGACTCGCGTGACGCTCAGCTCCACCCGGGCGAGCGAGAATCCCTCGAGCGCAGCGGTGATGACGTAACGACCGGCGTCGAGGACCGGGAGCATGAATCCACCCGCGGCATCACTCACCGTGTCCCCCGCCACCTGACCGTTCTCACGCCGCAACACCACGGATGCGCCAGGGACCACCGCGCCGGTCACGTCGACGACGCGACCGGAGACGGCTGACAGGGCTTGCGCCGACCCTGAGGAAGAAGAGGCGAGCAGCGCGAACAGGACGAGCAGGCTCGGGAGCAGGCCGCAATCAAAATCAATACTGAGACTCAATCTCATCATTGCGTCAGCAATTAAATCGCGAGCGTGTCAGGAATGTCAACTCCGAGTCACCGCAGCCGGCCCGGTGAAGCGGATCCACTGTCGTGCAGGGGACGCGCTCCTCACGAACCACACACCCATTCCCGCAGTCCGTTTGGCAGCGTTCCTTCTCTGCCCTACACTCAAGTCGTCGTGTCGAACGCCCGGTCCATCGTCCCTCCTTGGCGCGTCTGCGTCACACGCGACGAGTCCGCCGGTGGCCCGCTGAGCGCGGCGCTACGGACGTACCAGCTGCAACCGGCCCTGTGTCCCGTGCTCGCCTCGTGCCGCGCCGCTGCGGTGACGTCATGAATCCAGACGCATCGGCCGCGCAGGCGCTGCAGATGCTCGACCGCACGTTCGTCGAGTGCAGCGCGCTGGGCTTCCAGTCCGTGGTCACGTCCATCCTGGCCATCGCGTGCTACGTGCTGTGGCGGCGTCAGGGCGGGGCGTACTTCTTGACCTGGACCGCCGCGTGGTCGGTGTACGTCGTGCGCCTCGCCTGCATGTCCGCGTTCCTCGTCCGCCGCGATATGGTCTGGCTGTTCCTGCACCAGGCGGCCACCGGCATCAGCGCGCTGCTGCTGCTGGCCGCCGCGCTGCAGTTGTCGCGCGGTTTCGTGCTGCGGCCGATCCATGTGCTGGCAGTGCCGCTGTCGGTGACCTGGGCCTGGGTGACGATCTACGGCATCGGCAGCATGATGGTGGCCGGCATCACGGCCACGCTGCTGCTCGCGTGGGTGACCATCTGGACGGGGGTCGTCTTCTGGCGCGAACGCGATCGAATGTCGAGCGGTGCGGCGCCCGTGCTGGCCGGCGCGTTCATCCTGTGGGGCCTGCATCATCTCGACTACCCGCTGCTGCGTGGGTTCGGCGCGGCCGTCCTCTACGGCGTGTTCGCAGACGTGCTCTTCCTCTTCGCCATCGGCCTCGGCCTCCTGTTCGTGGTCTTGGGCAACGAGCGTGACCGCCTGGCGGCGCGCACGCTGGAGTTGGAGCAGCTGACGCGCCTCATGCTCCGCGTCCAGGAAGACGAGCGCCGGCGCATCGCGCGCGAACTCCACGACGAAGCAGGGCAGGTGTTGACGGCGGTCAAGATCGATCTCGAACTCGACGGCCGCGTCGAGGCCGGCGCCATGGTCGGCCGAGCGCTGTCCCAGGTACGCGATCTGAGCAACTTGCTCCGACCCTCGGTGCTCGACGACCTCGGGCTCGCCCCGGCGCTGAGGGCGCTCGCGGACGACTTTGCGGCGCACACGCGCATCCCCGTCACGCTCGACCTCGACGGAGCGAACCGGCGCCTGCCACCCGATGTCGAGGTCGCGGTCTACCGTGCCGTGCAGGAGGGCCTCACCAACGTGGCCCGGCATGCCCGCGCCACCCAGGCGCGCGTTCGCATCGTGAGCGATGATCATGAGGTGCATCTGACCATCGAGGACAACGGACGAGGAGTTCCCGACGAATCCGCGCCGCATCTTGGATGGCTCGGCATGCGGGAACGCGTGACGGCACTCGGCGGCCGGCTCGACATCGGGAAGGCGCACGACGGCGGTGTGCGCCTGGACGCGCACATCCCCGCGAGGGACGTGCCGTGACCGCGCCGGCGCTGCGGGTGCTGCTGGCCGACGATCACACGCTGGTCCGAAGCGGCATCCGCCGCATTCTCGAGAGCCAGCCAGGCGTCGAGGTACTAGCCGAAGCCGCGGATGGGGAGGCGGCCATCGCGCTCGTGCGCCAGCGCACCGACGCCGATGTGCTGGTGCTCGACTTGAAGATGCCGGGCATCGATGGCATCGAGGTGTTGCGGAGCGCCAAGGCCATCCGGCCGCAGCTCAAGGTCATCGTGCTCACGATGCATGCCGGTCGGGAGTACGTGGCACGCGCGGTGAAGGCGGGCGCGGACGCGTACCTCTTGAAGGACTCGGCCGTGCAGGACCTCGTCGCCGCCCTGGCGGCCGTCGTCGCGGGGCGGTCGTACTTCAGCCCGGCCATCCAGCAGCAGATGGCCGACCTGGTGCGAGGCGTGGGCCAGACATCGGCACGGGCCCAGCTGACGGACCGCGAGCGCGAAGTGCTGGCCTGGCTGGCCCGCGGCCTGTCGAGCAAGCAAGTCGCCGGCGAACTCGACATCAGCGTGCGCACTGTCGAGACGCACCGCGCCAATCTGATGCACAAGCTCGGCGCCAAGTCGATGGCCGTGCTGATTCAGGTGGCGATCCGCGAAGGCATCATCGATCCCCCCGCTCCTCAGTAGTTCTACGGAGCCGTCTCCGTAGTCCTGCGAATTGTCCGTCCATGACGCGCCGCGTACTCTGCGGAAGAGCCGGCGCCCATGTCCGAATCCCACCGTTGCCCGCATCAAGGCGTCTGCTCGACCACTCCGGCCCACTTCCACGCCGTCGCTGAGACGAGCGGCCTGCTGGCGCTCCGGGCGCTCGTGATCAATCACCGTACGGTCGGCATGACCGGGCTGCAGGAGCTGTCGATCGGCTGCGAGCAGGCCATGGCCCTGCACGAGGGCCTGTCCGGGGCCGGCATCGAATCGGTCGTCGTCGCGACCTGCAATCGCACCGAGGTCTACTGGCGCGCCCGCGTGCCGGGCGACAGCGACACTGTACAGCGCCTGCTCGCCTGCGCCGTCGGCGCGCCGGCCTCCCTGATGACCCAAGCCGCGGCACCGCTGGCAGGCGAGGCGGCCGCCCGTCACCTGTTCTGCGTCTGCGCGGGCCTCGAGTCGCTGGTGCTCGGCGAGGCCGAGATCCTGGGCCAGGTGCGCGCGGCGCTCGACGCCTGTCCTGGCGCGGGTCCGTTCCTCGAGGGCGTGGTGCAAGCGGCCCTCCGTACGGGTCGCATGGCGCGGGCCGAGACCGCCATCGGTGTGGGTGCGCAGTCGGTGGCATCGGCCGCCGTGCAGCTGCTCGGCAAGACGCTGTCGATGGCCGGCGCGCGCATCGTGGTCGTGGGCGCTGGCGATACCGGGCTCAAGGCCGCCAGGCACCTTCGGGCGCTGGGTGTCGGTCAGCTGGTCGTGGCCAATCGCACCGTGGCGCGGGCAGAGCGGCTCGCGCAGACGGTATCTGCCGAGGCCATCGGCCTCGACGGCCTGGCTGGCGAGCTCCATCGGGCCGACGCGATCGTCTGCGCCGTTGGGGCGCCGCAACCCGTGATCCTGGCCGATGACCTCTGCCGAGCCTCCGCCGCGCGAGACGGCCGCGCGCTCGTGGTCGTGGACCTCAGCATGCCGTCCGCCGTCGAGCCATGCGCGGCGCCCGGTGTGACGTGCGTCAACCTATCGGCGCTGGAGGGGCAGGTCGCCGACGAGCGCAGCCGGCGCGCCGACGAGATCCCCCACGTCGAAGCCGTCGTGGCCCGGGAGCTGGAGCGCCTGCACACGTGGGCGCGCCATTACGCCCTGCGCCCGATCGTCTCGGACCTGCGGCGCAAGGTCGAGACCATTCGCCGCGCCGAACTCGTGCGCGCGCAACAGGAGCTGCCGCATGCCGGGGCGCCGTCCCTCGACGTGCTCGACCGGCTCAGCCGCCGGCTGCTCGAGCAGGTGCTGGCCATTCCGATCGCGACCCTCGAGGCCGGCGATGTGCCGCTCGACGTCGCGCAGGCGCAGTACCTCCGGCGGCTCTTCGCGCTGGGATCCGGAGCGCAGCCGTGGCGGTAGTCCGGCTCGGCACGCGCGGGAGCGCGCTGGCCCTGTGGCAAACCCGGTACATCGCGGCTCGCCTGACGGACCTGGTCCGCAAGCTGCGTGTCGAGCTCGTGGAGATCGTCTCGACCGGCGACCAGTTCACCGACGTGTCGCTGGCCGACGTCGAGGGCACCGGGTTCTTCACCGCCACGCTCGAGCGCGCGCTGCTGGAGGGCCGGGTGGACGTCGCCGTGCACAGCTACAAGGACCTGCCGGTCGAGTCCACGGAGGGACTCGTGGTGGCGGCCGTGCCGGAGCGCGGCCCGGTAGAAGACGCCCTCTGCGCGCGCGACGGCCTCACGCTCGACACGCTGCCTCCCGGCGCCCGCGTGGGCACGTGCAGCACCCGCCGCACCGCGCAAATGCGCGCGCGGCGGCCCGACCTCGACCTCCGGTCACTTCGTGGCAACGTCCCGACGCGCGTCGGACGGGTGACCGGGGGCGAGTTCGATGCCATCGTGCTCGCCCGCGCTGGGCTCGTGCGCCTCGGCCTCGACGGGCACATCACGGACCTGTTCCCGATCGAGGTCATGCTGCCCGCGCCCGCGCAGGGCGCGCTCGCCGTGCAGTGCCGGGCCGGCGACGCCGACGTCTGCCGGCTGCTCGGTGGACTCGAGCACGCCGCCACCAGACGCGCCGTTACCGCGGAGCGCACCCTGCTGCATGCGCTCGGCGGCGGATGCTCGGTACCCGTCGGCGCGGCCGCGGTCTGCGACGGCGAGCACGTGGCGCTCTCCGTCGGCGTGTTCGCACTCGACGCGTCGCGGGCCCTGCGGGTCGCGGATCGCGGCACCGACCCGTCGGCCCTGGGCGAGGCCCTCGCCCGGCGGCTGCTCGACCTGGGCGCCGGAGACATCCTGGCGTCCTTCGACAAGGCCGCCCGCCTCGAGTGGTCGACCGTGCGAGGAGCCGCGCGATGAGCTTCCCCGTGCACCGCGGACGCAGGCTGCGACAGACGTCTGGTCTGCGCGCGATGGTGCAGGAGACGCGTCTGGTGCCCGCCCAGCTGGTGGCGCCGCTCTTCGTGCAGCCCGGGCGCGAGGTGCGCGAGCCCATCGCCGCGAAGTACGCCTCGGCCTTCTACGGCCCGTTCCGCGATGCGGCCGGATCTACGCCGCAGTTCGGCGACCGGCGCGCCTATCAGATGGATCCGCCGAACGTCCGGGAGGCCGTCCTCGAGGCGCTGGCCGACGTGGGCGAAGGGGCCGACATGGTGATGGTGAAACCGGGCCTGCCCTATCCCGCGGTGGACGAGGCCGTCGTGTCGGCCGCCACGCGTGGCCTCGTCTTCGGCCTGGCGCCTCCACCCGAAGTGGACTTGGCCGAACGCGTCGTCGCGCGCGTGCCGGGCTGTCAGATGGTGCGCTTCGTCGTCACCGGCACCGAGGCCACGATGAGCGCCGTGCGCGTGGCGCGGGCCGCCGTCGGGCGCAACGCGGTCGTGAAGTTCGCGGGGGCGTACCACGGTCACGCCGACATGTTTCCGGTCAGCCCCGGCTCGGGCGCCGCGACGTTCGGCACGCCCGACTCGCCGGGCGTCACGCCTGGCGCCGTGCAAGACACGGCCATCGCGCGCTTCAGCGAGCTCGCGAGCGTGGACCGCGAAGCGTACGCCCGCTTCTTCCGCGCCATGCTCGCGCGCGGCGTGCTGCTACCGCCGTCGGCCTTCGAGCCGGCCTTCATCTCGCTGGCCCACGACGACCGGATCATCGACCGGACCATCGCGGCGGCCGACGCCGCATTCCTCGAGGCACGCGCATGAATGACCGATTTCTGCGGGCCTGCCGGCGTGAGCCGGTGGACCGGACGCCGCTCTGGCTCATGCGGCAGGCCGGCCGCTACTTGCCGGAGTACCGCGCGCTGCGGCAGGATGTGGATTTCCTCACCCTGTGCAAGACCCCGGAGCTGGCCGTGGAGGCGTCGCTCCAGCCCCTCCGGCGGTTTCCGCTCGACGCCGCGATCATCTTCTCGGACATCATGCTCCCGCTCGAGGCGCTCGGGTGCGAGATGACGTTCAACCCGGGGCCGACACTGACCATGCCGATCCGGACGCGCGCCCAGGTCGACGGCCTCGATCGGCGTCCCGCGGCCGAGTCGGTGCCGTTTGTGGCCGAGGCCATCCGGCTCCTCAGGCGCGAGCTCGACGGCCGCACGCCGGTCATCGGTTTCTGCGGGGCGCCGTTCACGCTCGCTGCCTACCTCGTGCAGGGTGAGGGCAAGCTGGGCTTCGGGGCCGTCAAGACGATGCTCTACCGCGAACCGGCGACGCTCGAACGCCTGCTCGAGATACTGGCGGTGGCGATGACCGACTACCTGCGGCTGCAGATTGCCTCCGGTGCGCAGGCCGTACAGATCTTCGATTCCTGGGCCGGTCTGCTGGCCCCGGCGGCGTACGAGCGCTTTGCACTCCGTTGGGTGCGCGCCATGGTGGAGGGCGTCGCCGACCTCGGCGTGCCGGTCATCTACTTCGTGAACGACGGACCGCACCTGCTCGCCGACGCCGCCACGTCCGGCGCCGATGTGCTGGGGCTGTGCTGGCGCACGCCGCTCGACGAGGCGGCCGCGTGCGTGGGGCCGGACATCGCGCTGCAAGGCAACCTCGATCCCCACGCCCTCTTCGCCGATCCGGCCGACGTGACGCGCCTCGCTCTCGACGTACTCGCGCGGGTCGCTGGCCGCCCCGGCCACATCATGAACCTCGGGCACGGCATTCTGCCCGACACGCCCATCGCCAGCGTGCACGCGCTCGTTGAGGCCGTGCACCAGGCGGCCGGGAGGGACGCCGCGACGGCGCCTGCTGTATGCACGACGTAGCCACGTCCGCATCGCTCGCCGGATTGATTGCCCGATACGACCGCCCAGGGCCGCGGTATACCTCGTACCCCACGGCCGTGGAATTCCACGACGGCGTGCGTGACGCCGCCTACGTCGAGAGCCTGGCCCGCGCCGACGCCCTGCCGGACGAGCCGCTGTCGGTGTACATGCACCTGCCGTTCTGTGAGGAACGGTGCGCCTACTGCGGCTGCAACGTCGTGATCACGAAGCACCGCGACGTGACCGATCGGTACCTGGACTACCTGGACCGCGAGATCGACCTGCTGGCCGCGCACCTGCCGCGCCGGCGCCGCATCTCGCAGCTGCACTGGGGCGGCGGCACACCCACCTACTACACGTCGACGCAGCTGGAGCGGATCTTTGCGCGTCTGGCGCGCCACTTCACCTTTGCGCCCGACGCCGAGATCGGCGTGGAGATCGATCCACGCGTGACCTCGCCGGAACAGCTGTCCACGCTCCGGCGCCTCGGGTTCAACCGGCTGTCGATGGGCGTGCAGGACTTCGCGCCCGAGGTGCAGCAGGCGGTGAACCGGGTGCAGAGCTACGAGCTCACGAAGAGCCTCGTGGATCACGCCCGTGTGCTGGGCTTCCGCTCCGTCAACATCGACCTCATCTACGGTCTTCCGTTTCAGTCCACCGAGGGGTTTGGCCGCACGTTGGACCAGGTGGTCGTGCTCCGACCCGAACGCGTGGCCGTGTACTCGTTCGCCTTCGTGCCCTGGATGAAGGCGCACATGAGGCACATCCCGGAGGACGCACTGCCGGGCGCGGACCTCAAGATCGCGCTGCTCGCGTTGGCCCAGCGTGCCTTCGCGGACGCCGGCTACCGGCAGATCGGCATGGACCACTTCGCGCTGCCGGACGACGAGCTGGCGCGCGCGCTCGAGGGCCGCGCGCTCCATCGCAACTTCATGGGCTACACCGTGCAGTCGGCGCGCGACATGGTGGCGCTCGGCGTGTCGGGCATCGGCGACGTGCAGAGCACCTTCGTCCAGAACACGAAGAAGCTGAACGAGTACTACGAGGCGCTCGACGCCGGGCGTTTTCCGATCGAGCGCGGCTACGCGCTCGATGCCGACGACCAGCTGCGGCGATTCGTGATCACCGCGCTCATGTGCAACGGACACCTGGACGTGAGCGAGGTGGAGCAGCGGTTCGGCGTGCGTTTCGCGGACTACTTCGCCCCCGAACTGCGCGAGCTGACCGGTCCGGACTCGCCGGTGGCGGACGGCCTCGTCCGCGTCGGCGCGGATACGATCGAGGTAACCCCGGTCGGCCGCATGTTCGTCCGCAACGTCTGCATGACGTTCGATCGCTATCTGCGCGCGCGCACGGCCGGTCCGACACCCGTCTTCAGTCGTACGGTATGAACGCGCCCCGTGTCGTCGTGGTCGGCGGAGGCATCACGGGGCTGTCGCTGGCCTTCACGCTGCAGGACGATGCGCGCCGGCGCGGCGCGCCGCTCTCGCTCACGGTGCTCGATGCGGCCGCGCGCCCCGGCGGGCACGCACAGACGACCCGCGCGGACGGCTTCCTCGTGGAGGCCGGTCCCAACGGGTTCCTGAATCGGGAGCCGCACACGCTGGCGCTCGTCGAGGCGCTCGGGCTGGAGTCGCGGCTGGTCGAGGCGCGGCCGGAGTCGAAACGGCGGTTCATCCTGCGCAGTGGACGGCTGTGCCAGGTGCCGGACGGGCCGGCCACGCTGCTCACCTCGCCCGCGCTGTCGTGGCGCGGGAAGCTCCGGCTGTTGTGCGAGCCCTTTGCGCCGGGCGCGCCCGCGGGCGTCGAAGAAACGGTCCACCAGTTCGCGACGCGGCGCATCGGCGACGAGGCGGCCGAGATGCTGGTGGACGCGGCCGTGTCCGGCATCTCAGCGGGCGACAGCCGGCAGCTGTCGGTGAGCGCCCAGTTCCCGATCATGACTGAGATGGAGCGGGACCACGGCAGCCTCATCCGGGCCATGTTCGCGCGCCGGGGCCGTGGCGCGGGGCCGTCGAAGCTCCTCAGCTTCGACGAGGGCATGGGGACGCTCACCGGCGCGTTGGCTGGACGGCTGGGCGAGCGCCTCCGGTCTGACGCGCCCGTGCGATTCCTCGAACGCGCGGGCGGCGCGTGGCGCCTCACCACGAACGACGGTCACGCGATCGACGCCGACCACGTGGTGCTGGCCGTGTCCGCGCGCGCCGCGGCGCCGCTCGTGCAGTCCCTGGACCCGGCGCTCGGAACGGATCTGCAGGCATTCCGCTACGCGGGCATCGCCGTCGTGGCGCTGGGATATGCCGTGACGGACGTGACGTGCGCGCTCGATGGCTATGGGTATCTGGTCACCCGGCCCGAGCAGCTGGCGACGCTCGGCGTGGTGTGGGAGTCGTCGCTCTTTCCCGGACGCGCACCCGAGGGGGCGGCCCTGTTGCGCGTGATGCTGGGTGGTTCCCGCCATCCCGGCATCGTCAACGCGCCCGACGCGCACAAGGTGGACATCGCGCGCCAGGAATTGGCGGGCGTGATGGGCATCAGCGCCGAACCACGGCACGTGTCGGTGTCCACGTGGCCGGGCGCCATCGCGCAGTACACGGTGGGCCACGAGCAGCGCCGCGCGTCGGCGCGCGATCGCCTGCGGCGGCATCCCGGCCTCGTCGTGTGCGGCACCTCGTACGACGGCGTGTCGTTCAACCACGCCGTGAGGAGTGGACGACTGCTGGCGTTGCAGTTGGCTGAGCAGTTGTGGACCACATCGAGGATGGCGACCGAGCCCGCCGGCGCGATGGCAGGGGCGTGACGATGGCCGAGACGCGACATGTGGTGCTGGTGACGTACGGCGAGCCGCCGACGCCGGCCTTCGGTGAACAGCTCGTCTACTCGTGGCGGATCCTGCTGGGGCTGACGCGGACGGTGGCGCCCATCCCGCGGCCACTGCTGCCGCTCATCGCACTGTCGCGAGCGCGTGGGCGGAACCGGTCGTGGCGGGAGTACGGGTATGCGTCGCCGCTCGAGCCGATCACGACCAGGCAGGCGCGGATCCTCGAACGGGCCCTCGCCGACGGCAGCGAGGACGTGACTTGGCGCGTGCACGCGGCCTACGAGTTCCGCCGGCCCTTGCTCGGCGATGTGCTCGCGGCCGTGCCGGAGGACGAGCCCGTGTGGATCGTGCCGATGTACGCGGCCGACTCCGCGTTTACGCACGCCCTGTCGCGCGACACCGCGGTCGCGCACGACGCGGCCGCGACGCGGCCGCGCAAGGTACACGTGCTCGATGCGCTCGACAGCGACGTGCTGGCAGAGCTGTCGGCCACGCACGTGCTCGAGCAGACGGCCGGCGACTGCCGGTGGCGCGGCGATGATGTGGCCCTGGTGCTTGCAGCGCACGGCACGGTGCTCGATCCACCCACGCCGATCGACACGGGCTTGCTGGCCACTGAGACGCTGTGCCAGGCCATCACTGCGCGGCTTCGTGGCCATTTTGGCACGGTCGTGAACGGATGGTTGAACCACACGCGGGGCGGCCGGTGGTCGGATCCGCCGATCGAGGAGGCCCTGGCGCGCGTGGTGGAAGGGGGCTACACGCGCATCGTGTACTACCCCTATGGCTTCCTGGCCGACAACGCGGAGAGTGAACTGGAGGGTCGCGTGGCGCTCGAGGCCCATGCGTCGGTGACGTCGCGACACCTGCCGTGCCTGAACGATTCGCCTCGACTTGCCGAGGCGCTGGCCCTCCAGGTGCTGCGACACGCAGCCCCAGAGGCTGGGCCGCGCCCGAACGGAACAGTGGTGGCAGCCGTTGCGACAACTGATGGATGGCATTAGGCGTGAGGGTACGCGCTTCCTTCCCTCGACGGGCGCCAGAAGGACGGCTTCACGTATCCAGTGGCCATCTACGACCACAACGTCCGTGACGGGGGTGGCAACCGCGTGTACCTGTCGATGCGAGAGCTCATCGAGCGCACGATGGGCGCGAGCATGACCCGCGCCGATCTGCACATCAGCCGCAGCCGCGACGGCGAGCTCTTCATCACCTCGCGGCAGGACGGCGCGGTCCGAATGCTCGTTCCCGATTCGAGGGGCGAGAGCGGCAGGTGATCGGTCGGATCACCTTGGCGCGGCGCATGACCGCTTCGTGCTATTGTGGCACTCTGTCGCCCGGATGCTCAAAGGAGGCGCACCATGCTCGATGGGCGTAGGTTCGTATCTCGCGCGTGCGCCGTCGCCCTGGCGGCCGTGATCGTGTGGCATCCCACGCCGGCGGCCGCGCAGTCTCCGGCCGACGACGTCAGGCGGCCGCAAGTGCCGGCGCCCCCGCCGTCTGATTTCATGCTCGGCCGTCCGCGGGCCTTCCTCAGCCTCGACACCGGGTTTCTGTTTGCCAACACCGGCAGCGACCTCTACGACTTCATTACCGACACGCTCACCATCGACCGGAAGTCGTTCAACACGTCGGTGCTCGGAGGCCGCTTCGGGGTGGCCGTCACACCGCGCGTCGAGGTGATGGCCGGCCTTGACTACAGCAAGTCACAAGCCGGCTCCGAGTATCGCGACTTCGTGGACATGCAGCTGCTGCCCATCACGCAGACGACCTCACGCGAGGAATGGAACCTGACCGGCAGCGTGCGCGTGGCGCTGCTGCCCTCGGGCCGTCACATCAGCCGCTTCGCGTGGATTCCCCGCACCTTCACGCCCTACCTCGGCGCCGGCGGCGGCACGGTCAAGTACGAGTTCCAGCAGTTCGGCAGCTTCGTGGACTTTCAGACGCGGCGCGTGTTTGCCGACTCGTTCACCTCCAAGGGCTGGGCGCCCAGTGCCCACGCCCTGGCGGGGGCCGACCTGCGGGTGTTCCGCAAGCTGTATGTGACGATGGAAGGCCGCTACACCTGGAGCAAGGCCACCCTCGGCACCGACTTCGTCGACTTCGCACCGCTCGATCTGGCTGGCTTCAAGGTCAGTGGCGGCATGCGCATCGCGTTCTGATCGTGCAGGAGACGCCCATGACGAATTCACGAATCCTTGCTCTCGCCATCGCGACGATCGCGTTCGGCGGCGCCGTCGGCGCCCGCGCGCAGTCTGCCGCCACCCCCTCGAACGTCGCCGCATCGTCGGGCGACGCACGCTGGACGCCGTGGCTCGGCTGCTGGCGCGCCGTCGACGACCTCGCCGGCACCGGCACCCGCGTCTGCGTGACCCGCGCGGGCAACGGCGTGACGCTGCGGACGGTAGTCGGAGGTCAGATCGTCGGCGAGGACGTGCGGGTCGCCGACGGCACCGCGCGACCGGTACGCGAGTCGGAATGCACGGGCACGACGACCTCGCACTGGTCGGCCGACGGCCATCGGGCGTTCCGGACCGCGACCGCATCCTGCGGCACCGACGAGCCCCGCACGTTGGCAGGAGTGGACTACTTCGTGCCCGGCCCCGTGTGGGTGGACGTGCAAACCGTCACGGTCAAAGGCGCCACCAACGTGCGCGTCAGCCGCTACGCCCGGGCTCAGCTCCAGCGACTGCCGGATGGAACGCAGGTGCCCTCGACGCCTTCGGGCCGGGCCGCACCGGTGGTCCCACGAGGCTGGACCACCGATGAAGTCGTCGAAGCCAGCCGCGTGCTGCCCCCCGACGGCGTGCAGGCCGCAATCGGCGAAGGCCCCACGGCGTTCCGGCTGAACGCCGCCTCCCTCTCGCGCATGGCCGACGGCGGCGTGGCCGAAGGCGTCATCGATCTGATGGTGGCCCTGACCTACCCGCAGAAGTTCACGGTTGACCGTCCAACTGCCTCGGGCAGCTCGGCGGGGGCGATGGGAAGCTCGCTCTGGGCTGATCCATTCTTTGCTCAGATCGTGGGCCCGGCGGCGCTCTACGACTGCTACTCAACCTACGGTTGGGCCTCAGACAGCTATTGGTCTGGCTGCTCGCGCTACAACCCCTACCTCTACGGCAATGACCCTGGTTACTACAACGGCTATTACGGCGCCAACGGGGCCTACGGCACGTGGGTCTCGACCGCGCCTGAGCCTGGCCCGGACAACGGCAGAACCGAGGGCGGCGGACGCCTGATCAATGGCCGTGGTTACACGCAGGTGCACGCCATCGACACGTCGAATAGCGGGATGGCGAACGGTGACCGTTCAAGCGGCAACACTTCGGGCACGAACACGTCCAGTTCCGGCGGCTCGACGTCGGGCGGGGCCACCTCGTCGGGTTACTCCGGCGGCGGAGGCGCGGGCGGCGGCGGAAATTTCGCCGTGCCACGTCCGCCCGGCGGCTCATAGCGATAGGAGCACGAGCAACCTCGGAGGTCCGGGGGTCAGCGCGCGGCGATGCGCGACGCGACCGGCATAGGGACCGGCCGTGGACGCATCGGTTCGCCCATGACGCGCAGCCGGTCTTCGACGAGTCTCACGGGCCCTTCGCCCCACGAATCGGCCGCCGGTGGTGCCGCCAGCAACATCGGCGCCAGTGCGACAAACGTCTCCACCAGCACGTGGTCCATGGCCCCGCGCCTCGCATCGCGACGCAGTTCGTCGATGGCGCGCGCCGTGCCGAGCGACGTCCGGTACGGGCGGTCGGTCGTCATCGCGTCGAAGGCGTCGACCACGCCGATGATCTGGGCGAGCAGCGACACCTGGCCACCCCTGAGCCCGTCGGGATAGCCCGTGCCGTCGAGCCGCTCGTGATGTTGCCGGATGATCGGCCGCACGGCAGCCAGCGACCTGAGGCCCGCGCAGAGCCGTTCGCCGATCACCGTGTGCTGCTTGACGATCTCGTACTCCTCGTGTGTGAGTCGTCCTTGCTTGAGCAGTAACGCGTCGGGAATGCCCACCTTCCCCACGTCGTGCAGCAGACCCCCGCGTCGCAGGGCCGACAACTCGTCGGCCGGCAGGCCAACCGCGCGGCCGAGACTCACCGCGTAGGCCGAGAGCCGATCGCAATGCCCCTCCGTGTAGGCATCGCGAGCCTCGACGGTGAGCGCCAGGCTGACGATGACCGATTCGGCCGATTCGAGTTCGTCGGTGTACCGCTTCAAACGTGAGAGCGACCTTACGCGCGCCGTGAGTTCGGACGAGTCGAAGGGCTTGGTCAGGAAGTCGTCAGCACCGGCTTCGATCCCGGCGAGCCGGTGCTCGCGTCCCACGAGCCCGGTGAGCAGCACGACCGGGATCAGCCGCGTGGCCTCGTTCTGCTTCAGGCCCCGGCATACATCGAACCCACTGGCGCCCGGCAGTTCCACGTCGAGCAGCACGACGTCCGGCGCCGACCGCGCCACCGCCGTAATCACGGCGTCGCTGTCGTGTACCACGTCCACGCCAAAGCCCTCAGCCCTGAGGAGCCGTGACAGCGCGTCGGTGAAGGCCGGTGAGTCATCGACAATGAGGACGCGGCGGTTCGCATGGTCGGGCATCGAGACCCTCAGTTCCGCGCCAGGTCTCGCAGTAGCCGGGTCTGCTTCGATACGACCCGGTTCTTGCCCTGGCGTTTGGCCAGATACTGCGCTTCGTCGGCCCGTTCGAACAGGCTCGAGGGCGTGTCGCCCGCTGAGTATTCGGCCAGTCCACAGCTCAGCGTCGGCATGCTCGCCGGCCGCTCGTCGCCCGTGGGATCAGCCTTGCTGATCCGCGCCAGCACTCCCGCCATACGCTGTTCGGCCTGTCGCAACGTGAGGCCGCTCGCGAGCACGGCGAACTCGTCCCCGCCCACCCGCGCCACCAGATCGTCGGCCCTGAACGACTGCATCAGGACCTTGGCCACATACCGCAATACCTCGTCACCGGCGGCATGGCCGTGCGTGTCGTTGATCTGCTTGAAGTCGTCGACGTCCAGAATCGCCAACAGAAAGTCCGGGCTCGACTCCTGGATCCACCGCTTGCAGGTCTCGTCGAAGCTGCGCCGATTGGCGACGCCCGTCAGCGGGTCGGTTGCGGCCTCGCCCTTGACGACCGACAGGTCGCGTTCGAGGGTGGCGACGCGCTGGCTCAGGGTCTTGGCCGTGTCTTCCCACACGCGGCGCCGCTTGGCAGCGATCTGCTTCAGGGCGAGCACTTCGGCCATCAGGCGCGCCTTGATCTGTTGTGGATTGCTCAGGAGCCCGATGGCTTCGAAGCGTTCGGTCGATTGCGAGATGCTGCTGTGCATCGTCGACATCTCGTCGCCAATCGTGGCCATGACCTCGCGGAGCGCCCCCACGACCGACAGCGAGTCCTGCATGCGCTGCGCCCGCAGTGTCTTGGCTTGCTCGATCAGCTGCCGGCCCTCGTCCAGGCACGACCGCGTCAGTTCCTCGAGGTCGCGTGGCGGCACGCCGCTGGCAAGCGCCGACCGGCAGGACTCGAAGCGCTCGCCGAGCGGTCCCCAGGTGTCGTCCTCTTCGGAGACGAGGAAGTCACGCAACAGCGCCAGCACCTCGTCGAGCAGGCCGCTGGTGGCTATCTGGTCGCTCTCTTGTCCGCGCCGGCGGATGTCGAGGCTGATTACCGCGTTCTTTGACATATTCTTCTCACTCGCGCCAGGCGCCGCCCGCACGGGGAGGCATCGCTACGAGGCCTCCAAGGGATGAATCGGCTCGTCGGGGTCGGTCTTGAACACCGCAGGCGACCTGCGCACGAGGCGCACCGGCTCGGGCTGCTCCGGACCCGCGCCGCCGGCATCGAGTACCGCCCGGACGGCCTCGACCACCTGTTCGGCCGCCAACGGGCGAACCACCATGCCGACGCGCCGGCTCGTCGCCACGCGGGACAGCGCCTGACCGACCGGCTCGCAGGTGCCCAGCACGCGCAGTGCCGGATACGCGTGGAGCCAGGCCGTCATGCCGTGCGCAGCGGTTCCAGGCATCTGGTCGGTCACGAGCAGATCGAAGGCGTGCTGCTGGAGCAGCTCGGTGGCTTCGTCGGCCGACCCGGCCGTCACGACGCGATACCCCTGACCACGCAACACCATCTGCAGGAGCCGCTGGAGCGTCGGGTCCTGTTCGACCAGGAGCAGCGACGCCGACGGCACCGACGCGCGCGGACGCAGGACCGTGACGCCGTCGGAGGGCAGCAGCACGGCCACCGACGCCACCCGCACGCCATCGGTGTCGAAGATGACGCGGCCGCCGGCCTGCCGCAACGCATCGAGACCCGAGGGGGCGTGTTCGTCGGTCTCGCGGCGTGAGGGCAGGGTCGGCCCGGGCACGCCCGCCGTCAGGTAGGTGATCTCGACGCGCACGTACCGGCCTGGCCGGAGCGGCACGGGCGAGCCGGCACGACGCGCGCCGATCTCGACGTTCATGGTCCGGAACATCAGCGTGCCGCCGTGCGGCATCGCGTCGATGGCATCTGCGGCAATGGCCGTCAGCGCGTGCTCCACGACGGCACGATCAATCGCCACCGCCCAGGGATGCGGCGCCGGCTGCACGGCCACGGCCAGGCGATGTCCGAACGTGCGCCGCAGGTCGGCCTGCACGGCCGAGAGCAGCGAGTCGATGTCGACGCCGTGCGCGGCCTTGTCGCGCCCGCGTCCGAGACTCCGCACCTGCGCCGACACCTGCGCGGCCGCGCGCACCGCCTGCAGGATGGCCTCGACCGCCGCCTCGTCAACGGGCGCGCCGGCAGGCGTCGACAACAGGCACTCCGCGTGACCGCTGACGATGGCAAGCAGGTTGTTCAGATCGTGTGACAACCGACCGGCGTCATCGCGCCCGCCACGCGCGCGCGCCGGAACCCCGTCGGGCGTGACCCACGCCTGCACCGGCTTCATCGATACACGCACCGACGTCAGCGTGCGCGGATCGTCGAACGAGGCCACCAGGTCGACCACCGCCGGCAGCGCGGATCCGTCGAGCCTGAGCAGGTCGGCGTCCCACCGCTCGAGGCGCCCCGTGACGGCCGCGGCGCTCAGCGCTTCCGCGAGGCGTCCGGCATCCCGGCAGAACAGGCTCAGGTGAACGCCGCACGCGTCCCGGGCTTCTTCGAGGCCGAGCAACCGGGCGGCCGACTGGCCGCATTCCAGGATGCGCCCATCGGGCGACACGACCAGTTCGGCAAGCGGAGCGGCCGGCGTCATGGATGTCGTGGGCGACGAACCGGGCAGGGCACTGGCGACGAGGGACGTCTGGGCAGCGATCATCGGCACCTCACGGGAAAGCGAATCCACCCGGCGCGGGTTGCCCCGCGTCACGTCGTTGCCCGCGAATGCGCGGCGACGATGGACCTTCCCCAGGGACAATCGGCATCGAGAGGTCGACCTTTAGCGAGCATCCGGCCGGCCCCCCTCAGGTGGACCTGGAGGCGCATCCGGACGGTGGGACCGTTCGAGCTGGGTCTGCGACTGGCTCCGTACCACGATCGAGACGCGGCGATTCCGCGAGTCCATGGGTGCGGCTGGCAGCCGCAGCTGAGTCGCCGCGAATCCGCGCACGCTCTGGACCTGGCCAGGATTGAGGCCGACGGCTTCCATCACCCGCCGGGCGGCGTTGGCGCGATCGGCCGAGAGCTCCCAGTTCGAGTACTGATTGCCTGCGCCGAAGGGGCGGCTGTCGGTGTGCCCCTCGACCACCACGTCGTTGGTCATCGTCCCGAGCTCGCGGCCGATGATGCTCAGGATCCGCACGCTCTCACCGCGCAGCATCGCGCTGCCGCTATCGAAGAAGCTGGACCCGTCGCCTTCGAGTAGCTCGATCCGCAGCCCTTCCGCCGTCACTTGGAACTCGATCTGATTGCGCAGGGCGTCGAGGCCGCCAGCATCGTCCAGCTCTTCGCGGATACGCTCGGCCGCTTGCTGCATGCGCTGACGCTCCACCGTGAGCGCCGCGGCGTCTGGCATCTGCGCCGCCTCGGGCGCGCGGCCCTCGTCGATGCCGGTCATCCCGCCGGCCATCATGCCGGTGGACTTCTCGAAGTCGAAGACGCCGGGGTCGCGGAAATACCCAGCCACCGACTTCTTCACGTCGGGACTCGCGCCCACGAGCCACATGACCAGGAAGAAGGCCATCATGGCGGTGACGAAGTCGGCATACGCCACCTTCCAGGCGCCCCCGTGGTGGCCGGCGTGGCCACCACGGTGCTTCTTGACGATGATGATGGGCTGACTGGGCTTCATGGCCTACGCCGCCTTCGCCTCGGGCTTGCCGGCGGCCTTGCAGAACTTCTCGGTGTCCTCGAAGCTTGGGCGCACTTCGTGCGGCAGCACGCGGCGCGCAAACTCGATGGCGTTGGCCAGCGGTAGCCCCTTGAAGGTCGCCAGCACGCCGGCCTTGATGCACTTCTCGTAGTTGCCTTCGTCATCCACGCGCGCCTCGAGCGCGGTCGCCAGCGGCCCGAACATGCCGTACGACAGCAGAATGCCGAGGAACGTGCCGACCAGCGCCGCGCCGACCTTCTCGCCGATTTCCGACGGCGGGCCGTCGATGGACTGCATGGTGATGACGACGCCGAGCACGGCAGCCACGATGCCCAGACCTGGGAACGCATCGGCCACTTTCGCCATGGCGGCCGACGGCGCTCGGGCCTCGGCATGATGCACGTAGAGGTCTTCGTCCATCAGCGCCTCGAGGTCGTGCGGCGCCATGCCACCCACGATGATCACCTTGATCGAGTCCGACAGGAAGTCGAGCGACTCGTGCCGCGCCAGGAACTTCGGGTACTTCGAGAGGACCGCACTCTCCTTCGGATTGTCGAAGTGGCTTTCGAGCGCCATGATGCCGGTCTGCTGGGCCAGGCGGAACAGCTGGTAGAGCATCGCGAGCAGGTCGGCGTAGTCCTTCTTCGCCATGCCCGGCGACAGCACGCCGGTGGTCTGCTTGAGCATCTTCATGATGACCGGGAGCGGCGTGCTGATGAGCATCGAGCCGATCGCGGCGCCGAAGATGATCAGGAACTCGTTCGGCTGATTCAGCAAGGCAAGCTTGCCGTGGTGCATGACGTAGCCGCCGAGCACGGAACCGATGACGACCAGCAGGCCGATGATCAGGAACATGACACGCTCTTGACACCGGCGGCGACGGCTCGCCTCGGGCGACCGACAGTGGGGATGGCGACCGGACGACGACGCGTTGTCCTTGGGTAACCTGATGCGTGCATGGAGGTCATGGGGCTGACTGGGCAATCGGCCCGGCGTAGAAATCCTTGACCGCCCCGTTCGGGATCGGGGGACCTATAATCCACAGGCACCTCGACTATGCCGACTCCGATCCTGCACGTCGCGCCCTTCCTGTGGAGCGGTGCCGGCCGCGTCATCACCCGCTTGTGTGCCGACCAGCAGGCGCAGCGTACGGTCGTGCTCGTGACCACCGGTGCGAGCGAGGGTCTCCGCGACTGGCCGTCGTACCGCCGCGTGCTCGCCCGGGCTGGAGTGACGCATCACCGGATCGACGTGTTCCATCGCGACCCTGCGCGCTTCTGGGAAGGCGTCGCGCGCCTTACCGCGCTGATGGCCACGGTCCGGCCGGGCGTGATTCATGCGCATGCCGGCGTGCCTGCCGCGATGGCGGCCATCGCTCGCGAGCAGAGCGGATCGCGCGCCCGGCTGATCGCGCAGATGTACAGCTGGGGACCAGGCCGGCCAGCCTGGATGGACGCGCAGGATGCCTGGGGGTTCCGGCAGGCCGACCACGTCGTGTGCTCGGCGCGCGCCTACTGGGATCTGCTCGACGCGCGCGGCGTGCGGGCCTCGCGCATGACCTACCTGCCCTGGGGCCTGGACCTAACGGCACTCCCCTTCCGGCCGCGTGACGGCGCGCCGACAGCGCCGGTCGTGGGATTTGTCGGGCGCATCGAACCCCGCAAGGGGCAGGTGACGCTCGTCGAGGCCTTCGCGCGTCTGCGCCGCGACGTGCCGGGCGCACGCCTCGAACTCGTGGGGCCGGTGGCCGACCAGGCCTATGCCCGGACGCTCACCGCCGTGGTGGCCCGGCATCGCCTGGGCTCGGCCGTACGCGTCACGGGCCAGGTCCGCGATGTGACGCGGTTCGTGCGCGACTGGCAGCTGTTCGTGTCGCTGTCTTCCGATGAAGGGCAGGGGCTGGCCGTGCTCGAGGCCATGGCGCTCGGTGTGCCGGTCGTGGCCCGGCGCGTCGCCGGCATCGAGGACTTCCTGGACCACGGCAAGACCGGCTGGGAGCTCCCCGCCGCGGCCGCGGCCGGCACGGCGGCGGCCATGCGGGGCGCCCTCGCTGCGCCGGACGCGCGGGCCGTGACCCGCCGCGCGCGCACGATGATCGAGCGGCGCTACGACTGGGACACCATGCTGCACCGCTTCGACCGGATCTACCAGCGCTCCCGTTAGCCCGGCAGCCTGGTCGCGACTGACGGGAACGGCCTTTGGGGTGTACCTCGGCGGTCTAGCGTCGGACGAACACATTGCCGAACTGCTGGAAATCGAAGGTCTCGGCCAGGGTCGACGTGTAGCATGGCAGTAAGGCGAAGTCGGTCACCGCCACGACTGCCGAGGACGTCGACGTCGCGCCCGCATGGTTCGTCGGGTCGTAGCCCAGGGATGGGCCGACGCGGCGGAAGATGTCGGCGCCGCGGTC
>JANORI010000630.1:0-3842 GCA_031415235.1 Acidobacteriota bacterium
CTGTCGGCCAACCGGGCGAACGTGAGCATCTACTCGATCGACCCGCGGGGGCTGAGCGGCATCGTGGATGCCGGGAACTACCTCGATCAGAGCGAGTGGCGGACCTACCTGCAGAAGACCCAGAGCACCCTTCGGTTCATGGCCGAAGAGACCGGCGGCTTTGCGGTCGTCAACGTCAACGACTTCGCGTCGGAGTTCAAACGCATCGACGCCGAGACCAGTGACTACTACGTCATTGGCTACTCATCGACCAACCCGGACCCGCTGAAGCGCGTCCGCCAGATCGAGGTCACGAGCTCGAGGAAAGACGTCAGCGTGGCGGCGCGGCGTTCCTATTCACTGAAGACGCCCGGCACGCCGGTGCGTCCACCGGCGGCTGCCGCCAAGAAGCGATAGCGTCGATCACCGCGGCGTCTGCACGACCGCGAGCCAGTCGCGGACCAGTGCCGCGTGTGGTCCGCCGTATCCGATGTAAGCGGCGGCCAGGGACTCGAAGCGGGACTGCAGGTCGGGCAGGCTGGTGCGCAGCACGTGCGCAGCAAAGAGGGCATGCAGTCGCAGGAAGTCGCTGTCCGCGTCGGGCGCTCCAGGTGACGGCGTGGCGTCGAGCACCGCGATGGCCTCCGCGAAGCGCCGCGTGGCAATCAACGTGGTCGCGAGGGCGCGCTTCGCGCTGCGGTCGCCGGGGTCTGCGTCCAAGGCGGCCGTCGCCATCGCCGCGGCCCGCGCCACGTCCTGGCGGCGCAGGTAGGCGTCGATCAGGAGGGGCGCGACCACCGTGTCCGGGATGCCGCCCTCGCGCGCGGCAGTCCATGCCTCCACCGCCGCCAGATCGTCGCGCAGGAGCGCATGGGTCGCACCCAGGAGCATGCGCACCGGGGCGGCCGGCGCTCCGCTCGCGGCCGCCTGAGTCAGTCGGGCGGCGACGGCGCGCGGGGAGTCGCCGAGTCCGTAGAGCCCAAGCCCAAACAGGACGAGCGCGACGGGCCGCTCAGCCGGCTCCGGCAGCTCGAATCCCAGCAGTTCGGCAAATCGACCGGCCTCTGCGGCAGCCAGGGCGCGCGCCAGCGAGGGGGAGGCGGACGGCGGTCGTAGCGCCCGCACGATGGCCGTGAGGGCGCCTGGTTCGATCAGGGCCTCCCGCCGGAAGGGCAGGCCGAGAGCTGGGGCCTCGCGCAGAAGGCTGGCGGGGGACCCGGCAATCTCGAGCGCGACTTCGGTGACGACGCGACGGCCGGCCAGGTGGTCGACGGCGGTCACATCCAGGCGGTATCGTCCCCGCGGGAATCCGGCCAGCGGCGCACGGACGGCGCCGAACAGAGGGTGGCCGAGGGCGACGTCGAAATTCGTCGGCAGGGTGGCCGGGCCGTGGCGTTGCGGTTCGAGGCGGCCGAACACCTCGGCGCGGCCTCCCACCATCCTGAACACGTCGAAGCTCACTTCGACGTCGGGCTTGCCGGCGGCCGAGGCCGAGGGATTCAACACCTGGTAGACCAGTCCGAGCGTGCCGTCGTTGGTGAGTCGATTGTCTGTAGCCGGCACCACTTCGACACCACCGAATGCGTAGGGGTGAGCGGCCTGCTGACTCGCGGTATAGGGCGCGCTGAGCGGCGTCACGGAGCCGGCGACGACCACGTCGCTCAGGCCGAACGCCGGACCGACGGGTGGCAGCGTCAGCCGACGGCGCACGACCGACACGTCTGGGCGCCCGCGCGATGGTGTCCCTGCCCACGCGATGAAGACGTCGTAGTCGCCCGGCGCCGCGGTGACGCCGCGCACCAGGTGGAGGCCGGCCGCCCGCAGGTCGTGCAGCACCGCGGCCGGATCGAAATCCTCGAACGGATACAGCGGCATCGGTGGCGGCTGCGGGCGCTCGAGCTCGGCGCGCCGCCTGGCGCTGTCGTCCTCTCGTTGACGCCGCTCTCGCTCGCGCTGCAGATCGCCGAGGCGCAACGCCGCGGAGGCGTCGGCGGTGACGTCGCCGACCGATGCCGCGGTGCCCCCGACCGGCATTTCACCCGCGTTCACCGTCGTCGATCGTGCCGCCCGCATCGGCAAGGGATCGCCGCGCAGGCCCTTGAGCCATTCCATGACGGCGGAACGTGCCGATGCGATCCGATCGTCGGACCGGCGCGCCGCCAGGCGGACATACAGCATCGCGCCGCCGATGGGAACAGGGACGTCGATGACCGTCGCGCGCAATGCCACGTAGTGGGAGCCATCCGAGGCGCGTAGCACGTGGGACTGCCACGTGGCGGGTGTCACGACGCCGGCAGCCTGGGCCTGATCGACCGCGGCCACCACGGCCTCCAGCGTCGTCCGTTGGGACTTCGACAGCTTCGGCGCGTTCTGAGCCGCAGCAGCGCACGGCACACAGAGCACCACCGCCGCGGCAGTGAGACGAGCAGCGACAACTCGTGTCAAATTCATACAGCTCGAGGACGGCGCCATGCCACGGTACCACGGTCCGCCCGCTGCGACATGGCTGCACCACAACCCGAGCGCGGCCGTTACCGGCACCATCCGCGACCGCATCGGCAACTACTACGACGGCGACTTCAACGCCATCGAGCTGACGAGCGAGTACCGCTTCACGGCACGGGTGACGGCCAGCCTGGGCTGGACGCGGCAAGACATCGACCTGCCGCAGGACGCATTCATCGCCAACCTCGTGCTCGTGAAGACCACCATCGCGTTCACCAATCTGGCGAGAATGTCGTTGCTGGCGCCGTGCCGTCACCGCCCAGCCCGCGCCGGCAATCAATCTACCTGAGGTGAACGACGGGGTATAGTCGCCCGACCACTTCTTGCAGATGCCGATCGCGACTGATTCCCCGCAAGACTTCACCGGCCGTGTTGCACTGGTGACGGGTTCGTTCCGCGGACTGGGCCGTGCGGTGGCGCTCCGTCTGCTCGAACGCGGCGCCCAGGTGGCCGTCAACGTGCGAGATCCGGCCCGCGCCGAAACCGTGGCGGGGGAACTGGGTGCCTTCGCCGTTCCGGGCGACGTCGCGGCGGCCGACGTGGCCGAGACGCTGGTGGCGCGCACGGTCGACCGCTTCGGCCGTCTCGACATTCTGATCAACAACGCGGCGTTTGCGCGCGGCACGCGCTTCGAGCAGGTGAGCGCCGAGGAATGGCGCACGGCGCTCGAGGTGAACATGACGGCGCCGTTCCTGCTCATGAAGGCGGCAGTGCCGTTCATGAAAGCGCAGCGCTACGGCCGTATCGTCAACATCTCGTCCACCGCCGGCCGGATGGTGAGCACCCTGGGCGGCTCCCACTACACCGCCTCAAAAACCGGGCTGCTGGGCCTCACGAGAGCCGGCGCCAAGGAACTGGGCGTCTACGGCATCACGGTCAACGCCGTGTGTCCTGGCCTGATCGACACCGAGCTCACCCGCGAGCACGCCACCGACGCACGGCTCGTGCAGGTCACAAGCGGCTATCCCGTCGCCCGGCTTGGCACCGCTCGCGAGGTCGCCGACTTGATTTGCTTTGCCGCGTCGGAGGCCGCCGGCTACATCACCGGCGCGTCGTTCGATATCAACGGCGGCGATCTGATGATGTGAGGCCAACATGACCGACAGCACCCGCGTACTCATCGCCCTCGGCGCAGGCCTCGTCGGTGGCGCCGCCATCGCCGCCAGCGGTAGCCCCTCGCTGCTTGCCGCCGCCGACTGGTTGACCCCGATTGGCACAATCTGGGTGAACGCGATCCGGATGACGGTGATTCCGCTGGTCGTCTCGTTGGTGATCACGGGTGTTGCAGGCGCGACCGACCTCAAGTCGATCGGGCGGCTCGGCACCCGCACCGTGCTCACCTTCATTCTGATGGGCGC
>JANORI010000631.1:0-3761 GCA_031415235.1 Acidobacteriota bacterium
CTGGTTCGACGCACGAGGACGGCCCATGCCCCCGATCGCCGTCCAGGCATCGGGGGCTCCTCGCGGCTCACACGTCGCCCCGCCGGCCACTCACACCTTCCGCCGACTGGTCTGGAATACGAGCGACGCCCGCTTTTCGCCTCCCGTCCGTGTCGCTCGGACTCACGGTGCGAGTGGCGAGTCACAATGCGCTGCGGCGAGGGCTCCGATTTCGCCGCGGAGGAGCCCCCGACGCCCGGACGGCTCGCAGAGGATTCCGTGCAGACGCGTGGACCGCCGCGACCCCCAGCGGCACAGGCACTCGCTCGATCAGGCTCGCGGCGTCTCCAGAATGCTGCGCGCCGGCTCCGGTCGCCTCGCATACCTGTGGGCCTGCCGTGCGGCGCGCAACCGCGGCGGTGAGCGTACGTGCCGTTCCCGGTCTCGCTTCGTGGACGTGACGTGTGCGCGTCCGCCCGTTCGGCCAGAGGCCATGGGCCGGTGCAAACTGGTGCGCCAGCACGCGGGCGATAAAGTCGTGGACTCTCTGCCGTGCGTGATGCCGGCGAAGGTCGCGTACTGGCTGCCGACGAAGACGCCGGCGTGGCGGAGGGAGGTCGAGGAAGTCGCGGTGGCGTGCCGTCGGCGCAAGCATTGGCATCAGGGCCGCGGCGCAATTTCTGGGCCAGCCAAGAACTCTTGAGGAACGACACTCGACCAGCGCCCGGAGCGCAAAAATGGCGACCCGTTTCCGGCTACTTAGAGGAAGATTCTGCAACCAACTGCGGCTGGCCAATTCCGTGGGCGGCGCGGCAATCACGCCTGAGCTGAGGGAACGAAATGACTCGACGCTTCGCCATCGCTGCGGTCATCTTCGGCGGACTCTCCTTCGCCCTTGGCCCGACCATGCTCCACGCCGCCACCTGCACAGGAGCAAACCCCTGCAACGCTTGTCGTAACTGTCGGTCCTGCAAACGGTGCGCGAAGGAAGGGGGCACCTGCGGCACCTGCAAGAAGGCCGACGATGCAGCCGGCCGATGATCTCGTCAGCACGCACTCGGTGCGCGGCGTCAAGCGCCTAGCCCATTCGTCGTGATGCGCACAGTCGCAGCCCAAACCAGGCACGAGGGTTCCCCCTACCAGCTATTCATGCTGGCGCTGTGCCTGTGGGCGCTGTTGAGCCTGGCTGCGGGCACGGTACTTTCGCTTGATGCCGAGACGCTGGCGGTGCTGGAGTTCGCCGACAACGCGGTCTGCGGCCTATTCTTCGTCGACTTCCTGCTCAACCTCTCCAGGGCACCTCGGCGGTGGACCTACTTGGCGACGTGGGGATGGCTTGACCTGCTGTCGAGCATTCCGACCGTGGGGGTGCTTCGCTGGGGACGCGCCGCACGAGTCTTTCGAATCCTAAGAGTGCTGCGGGCCGTCAAGTCAGTGCGTGTCCTGGGCACGGCTCTGGTAGCGCACCGGGCGCAAAGCGCCTTCCTTGCGGCAGTACTGCTGACCGTGCTGCTGCTCGTGTTCTCGTCCCTCGCGATGTTGCAACTCGAGGCAGGCGGACCAGGCAACATCCGCACGGCGCAGGACGCGATGTGGTGGGCCGTGTCCACCGTGACCACGGTGGGCTACGGCGACACCTATCCGGCAACGCCGGAAGGGCGATTGGTCGCGGTCTTTCTGATGATCGCGGGCATCGGTGTGTTTGGGACGTTCTCCGGCCTGATGGCCTCGTGGTTCCTTGCTCCGAAGGCCGCCGAGACGGAGTCGGATCTCGACCAGATCAAGGCCGCGCTCGCTGACATCAAACGCCGGCTGCCGCCGGTTCGCGACGACCGGTAGGAGACGACGCTATGTTGAAGACCAAAGTGGGCTGCCCGGCATGCGCCAAGACCATCGAGCGCGACGCCACGGTCTGCCCCCACTGCGGGCACCGGTTGTCCGCAGAGCCGCCAACAGCGGCTGCCGCCGAAGCCGAGGGACGCCGCCCGTCTCGCCCCAGGCCCTCCACGACCATCTCGCCGCCTACCTGAAGGCCCGGAACAATAACCCCACGCCCTTCGCGTGAACCAAGCCGGCACGCGCCCTCATCGAGTCGCACCTTCCAGGCATCGGGGGCTCCTCGCGGCTCACACGTCGCCCCGCCGGCCACTCACACCTTCCGCCGACTGGTCTGGAATACGAGCGACGCCCGCTTTTCGCCTCCCGTCCGTGTCGCTCGGACTCACGGTGCGAGTGGCGCGTCAGAAGGCGCTGCGGCGAGGGCTCCGATTTCGCCGCAGAGGAGCCCCCGACGCCCGGACGGCTCGCAGAGGATTCCGTGCAAGCGCGTGGAGGGACACGAAACTGCGGCAGCACGAGAGCGCGCCGAATGGTAGGCGGCGTCAGTTAACCTGAGACTCCGCCCTCTCAGGCGGAGTCTTCATGTTGGTGCTCACCACTCTGATGTTGGCGGCTGCTCTTGCCGGCGCCTCGCAGACGCCTGACGTACCGCCGCGCGAGCGGGAGATCCTGATGGAGTTCTTCGCCGCCACGGACGGCGGGCACTGGAAGGACAACTCGGGATGGGGCAGCGATCGTCCGGTCTGCGAGTGGAATGGCGTATTCTGCGATTTCATCGACTTCGACGCGTCGCGTCCGACAGTTATCTGGCTGTCCCTGGATTTCAACAATCTGCGTGGCACCGTGCCGCCGAGCCTTGGGGCACTCGCGCAGCTCGAGCGACTCAGCCTCTCCGACAATCAGCTGACCGGGCCATTGCCCGAACCCTTGCTCCAGCGCTGGGACGGCCATGCCTTCGAACTGGACGCAAGGGGCAACCACTTCTCCAACATGGTAGGAACTGCCACGGTGACAGTGGCTTCCACAGGCGTACTCTGCTCTCCCACCAGCGACCTGCACTTCACCGCGACCTACGACGCGGCGTCTATGAAGGCAACGTTCGAATCCGTGCGCTGTGCGCGCCCCACCGGACGACGGACCGAGTGCATTGAGCGTGAAGGTCGCATCTTGGAAATGGACCGATTCTCGCGGGCGATCGCGCTCGTGAAGTTCGACGCATTGCGTGCCGACTACGACGCGCCGTTCACGGGGACTACCCACCAGCAATTCGTCACCACGACCGCCAAGTGGGGCGATGGCCGGCAGAAGACAGTGAAGACCTACGGCCGCGAGGGTCCCGTCGAGGCGTGGGCCGCACAGCAACTGTTTCTCTCCCTGCAGAGTTCGACCGACTGGGAGCGCGAAACACGAAAGCCACGCTGCAGCTTCCAACGCTGACAGGAAACTACGCGACAGCGCCACATGCTGACGTCCGGATGCCGGATGCCGCGGGACGCTGGCCACGCACCGCGAGTGCCCCGCGTCCGGCGGACCGCCGTCGTCCTCGGCCTGTTAGGCTGCCTGCGGAGGGTCCATGACCCAACAGCTCGTGGTCGCGCTGCTGCCGCTCGCCTTACTGGCCGCGTCTCCCGCTCGGTCGTTCGGTCAGTCACCCGCCCCGCCGGCCATCGTGGTGGCCGCGCCGGACGTCCAGGAGATCACGCTCCGTGACGGCACGCGCGCCTTCGGCCGCGTGGAGCGGGTGGCTCGTCTCAGGGCCCTCGAACGGCGAGTCGTTGTCGTTGAGCGGAGGATTCACCTACCTAAAGAACACGGGATTCTCGGGCGCGGACGGTTTCAGCTATCGCGCGTCGAACGCCTCGGGACCAGGGGCGACAACGACCGTCTCGATTGACGTGGCAGGGGCGGGCGCGCCGGTGGCGCCGTCGAACTTCCGCGTGCTC
>JANORI010000632.1:0-5251 GCA_031415235.1 Acidobacteriota bacterium
CGACGGTCGCGAGACCAACAGCGAAGCGGGACTCAACTTCCTGATCGGCGTGGAGCAATCGGACGGCCTGTTCTTCGAGTTCAAGATCGGCGCGCTCGACAGCCCCGAGCTGAAGTTCGGCGTCGGCTGGACGTTCCGGTAAAGGCGTCAGAGCCGGGCTTCGAGATACCGCGTGCCAGCCACGGGATTGGCCCGATACGCTGGCACCTCCTCGAAGCCAAGGCGGCCATACAGCGCCTGCGCCTCGTGCATCGAGGGCAGGGTATCGAGTCGCATGCGCGCGTAGCCCAGTTCACGGGCAAGGGCCATGGCGCGGAGCGCCAAGGCACGGCCCGCGCCGCATCCACGCGCGGCCGGGCTGACGTACAGGCGCTTCATCTCGCACACCTCGACCGCGAGCCGGCGCACGCCGACGCAGCCAGCAGGGGTGTCATCCACCACCGCCAGCAACAACCCGCCGCCGGGCGGCGCGTAGTCGCCTGGCAACGTGGCGACTTCGCGGGTGAAATCCTGGAACTCCAGGTCGAGCCCGAGCGACGCCTGGTAGGCGAGGATCAGCGCGCGCACTGCCGCGACATCGTTGGGCGTGCGGACGTCGCGCAGCACGAGGCCGGCCGGGAGCGGGTGATCGAGAGGCGCGGCGCTCATGCCAGGCGGCACCACGCGGTGACCACGACCGGCCCGTTCATGACGGCGCCTGGACGCGCGGCGTCGTCGAGCATGCCGCGCTCCATCTCGTCGATGCGGGCGGGCGGCAGCGTCTCGACGCCCAGACGCTCGGCCATGGCCGCCATCGACCGTAGGCTGTCAGCCATGTAGTGACACAGGCGCGCAGCGTCGCTGCCCGCCAGTGTGCCGTGCACGTCGATGGCAGGATCGGGCAGCCCCGCTTCCAGGAACGTGCCGCGCAACCGCAAGCCCATGTCGGTGCGTCCGCCCGCGGCCTTGATGGTGCGAAGCATCACGTCGAGCAGATGGGTGTAGGCGGCCGACGTCGGCCAGGAGTGCCACTCGAGCACGAGCGCATCGAGGTGCGATTCCATCATCGCCACCACGCCGCCTGGACGCACAAGGCGCGCCGCGTGCGCCAGGGCGGCGGCCGGCGCCCTCTGATGCATCAGCACGAACCGGCCGACCACCGCATCGACCGACGGCAGGTCGAGCGCCTCGATCGTGGATTCCACAAACGTCACGTTGCGGCGTCCCAGGCCGGCCGCCCGGCCGCGGGCTGTGGCGACGGCCTCGGGCGCGCGGTCGATGCCGATCGCGTGTCCGCCCGGGCCGACGAGGTCGGACACGAGCAGCGTGACGTCTCCGGCGCCGCAGCCGAGGTCCAGCACGCGCTGGCCGGGCCCGATCCCGCAGCGTGTGAGGAGCGACAGCGTCGTCGCTTCGAAGATCGCGGCTTGACGCTCGAGGCGCGCCATCTCGTGCGGTGCGTGTCCGAGCACATAGGGGACGCCCAGGTCGCTATTCATCGTCCCTTCCCCAACGTCAGGTCCCAGGTCTCGAACACCAGGTCCTTGCCGAAGGCCTGCTCCGGCGGCGACACCTTGACGCGGACGAATCCGGCCTGTTCGTAGATGCGCCGCGCGGCATCGAGCGTGCTGCTGGTCCAGAGCGTGACCTTCCTGTAGCCGGCACGGCGGGCAAACCGCAGGCATTCGTCGACCAGTCTCGTGCCGATCTTCAGGCCACGGGCCGACGGCTCGACGATGAGCAGCCGCAGCTTCGCCACCGTCGCCGACTTGCGTACCAGGCACACCGAGCCCACGGGCCGGCCGTCGACTTCGGCGATCCAGCAAGCCTCATGGCGCGGGTCGAAATGCTCGATGAAGTCCTTGGCGACGCCGGCGACGAGCGCCTCGAAGGTGCCGTCCCAGCCGTACTCTTCCGCGTAGATCGCACCGTGACGCGACACGATCCACCCGAGGTCGCCGGGGCGGTGCGGCCGAATCACGACTGCCGGCACGGCGGGCGACGCGGCCGAGAGCACCTCTTCGATGGCGCGCATCGCCTCCAGCAGCCGCGCGAGGCGCGCGGCCGATAGCGGGTCGAGCAACGCGGCGGCGCGGCGACGGGACCGGGTATCGAGCGTCGTGAACTGGCGCCGGCCGAGCGCGGAGATCGTGAGCAGATGGGCGCGGCGGTCGTCGGTGGACCGCGCGCGGGTGACGAGCCCCGCACGATCGAGCCGCGCGACCGTGCGGCTCACCTGGGCCGGGTCGATCTCGAGCGCCTGGGCCAGCGCGGCCGCAGTGGCCGGGCCGCCGCCGCCGAGCTCGAAGAGCAGCCGCGCTTCGGTCAGAGAATGCGGCGTGCCCAGGTGCCCGCCACCGAGCGCGCCAATCCTGGCGGTGTAGAACCGGTTGAAGCGGCGCACGGCGCCGGTCGTGCCGGCATCGGTCGTTCGGGCCATCTGCGCCCTCCGAGGACGTGACGACCAGAGTCATCTATGTGATTGACGATGTCAACTATACGGCGAGCTGCTCGATGAGCGTTGCGAGGGCCTTCATCACTTCGGGGTCGTTGTCCTCGAGGAACCGCACGGCGAAGCCCTGCACGCGGTCCACGTAGACCACTTCGGAATGGAGCCGGAACGCCTGACCGGAGAGCGTGACCTCGGTCGTGATCCTGGCGCCCACCGGGTTGCTGGCATAGGCGTCGATGAAGCAGCCGCCCGGGCTGAGGTCGGTGACCCGGCAATCGCGCATGCCCGACGCACCGTCCCATCCCCCGTCGTACGGCCCCACGAGCCGTTTGAAGCTGCGGCGTTCGTTCTTCATCTGCACGGTCCTTCCCACGCCGGCGCGCGCCGGTGAACGTCAGCTATCGTATCGGCTCGAAGAGGCCCAGCCTATGGTCCAGGGGCCCGCACGGTATAGGATCTTGCCTTTCCTGGGATTCCACGTGCATCAAGACCTGACTGAAGCCATCGCCTTCCACCACGCCGTCCTTGCCGAGGGGGGCAAAGCCCTGGTCGGCTACGAAGCGGCCAAGACGCTCGCCAATGTCGTGCTGTTGTCGGAGATCCCGACCACCTATGACAAAAAAGAGAACCGGCAGGTCAACGCCGGCAATCTGCTCATCCGCGGGGTACCCGGAGTGGGCAAGACGTTCTTCGGGGTCATCCTGGCGGCCATTTCCGACGCGAAGTTCGCCCGCATCCAGGGACGCGCCGACCTGCAGCCCACCGAAGTGGTCGGCTTCCAGATGATCAACCCGGCCACCGGCGAACTCATCACCGAGTTCGGCCCGCTGGCCTCGGCGGAAGTCATCCTGCTCGACGAAATCAACCGTATCCCGCTCAAGTCACAGAGCGCCTTTCTCGAGGGCCTTCAGGACCGCACGGTCACGGTGGGCAAGACCACCTACGAACTGCCCGCCTTCAGCTTCGCCATCGCCACCATGAACCCGGTCGAGCTCGGCCAGGGCACCTTCCCGCTCTCTGAAGCCGCCACCGACCGGTTCGCCGTGATGATCAACGTCGGCTACCTGCCGCCCGACGAAGAAGCCAAGCTCGTCAACTTCGACTTCAAGCACGTCCGGCTGAACAAGCTGATGTCCAAGGAGCGCATCATCGCGATGCGCTCGCGGATCAACGAAGACGTGTTCCTGCACGAACGCCTGGGCGCCTATATTCAGCAGCTCGTGGCCGCCACCCGGCCGTACAACGCCGACACCGACTGGCTGCGGCACTCGCCCTCCGAACTGGTGGAACGCGGCGTGGATCTGGGCGCCTCGCCCCGCGCCATCATCGTGTGGGGCCGGCTGGCCAAGGTGTGGGCGCTGCTCGTGCGCGGCCGCGACGAGGTATTTCCCGAAGACATCCAGGATCTGGCCCCGTACATCCTCAGTCACCGCATCTGGCTCGGCCCGCACGCCGCCAGCCACGGGCTCACCGCCGAAGTCGTCGTGAAGGACGTGGTCGCGCGGGTGCCCATTCCATGAGGACCCGCGAGCAGGAGATCGCTCCGCTCGTCAATCTCTCCGAGATCAGCGAGATCGAACTCGTCATCCTGAAGCGAATGCGCGAGTTCACGCTCGGCGAGCACCGGAGCCTGTTTCACGGCTCGGGCTTCGACTTCGTGGGCCTGCGCGACTGGGAAGCCGGGGACCGCTTCGAGCACATCGACTGGGCGCAGTCGTCGCTCAACAACTTCTCGCCGCTCATCGTGCGCGACTTCGAGCAGCCCTCGACCGCCGGCGTGGTCGTGGTGGCCGACCACTCGCGTTCCACCCGGTGCGGCGTCGATGCCCTGCCCGAGGGCGTAGCCGGGCCCGCCGCCGCCCGTGGCAACGTGCTCATCGCGCACGCCGTGGCGCGGGCGATCGCCACAATCGGCATGTCGGCCGTGTTCTTCCAGGACACCTTCGGCCTCATCACCTTCCAGGGCGGCTTCGAGCAGCTGCAGGCCATCCGTCCGCGCGTGGGCAAGAACCAGGTCATCCATTGCCTGGATGCCTATCAGCACGAGCGTGGCCTGGAAGACCTGAAGAGCCTGGGCAGCCTGAGCGGATCGCTGTCGGGCTTCATGCGCAAGACCTCGCTCGTGCCGGTCGTGTCCGACTTCCTGTTTGACGACATCGGCCCGGTACTTTCGGAACTAGCGCGCGTGAACGCGCAGCACGACGTGTTCCTGGTCATCATCGATGCCACCTTCGCCTATCGGCTGCCGACGGTGTCGGCGGGCTGGGTCGAGGCGGTCGACGTGGAAACGGGCCGCTCGCGCGTGGTCTCGCGGGGGCAACTGGCGGGCATGGCCGAGAAGGTGCGCGGCTGGCAGGACGACGTGGCGGCGCAGGCGCGTCGGGCCGGCCTGGACGTGCTGCAATTGGATCTGGACGACACGAAGAGCGACATCGCGCTGACCGAGTTCGCGGTCGAGCGCCGACTGAGGAAACGATGATGAGCACGGCTACGCCATTGAGCCCGAATGCAGATGAACGGCTACGCCACGCTCATCGCAGCGTTGCTTGGCCCACGCTCTCCACCCCACCACGCACACTACGCGTGGCGGGGGCCCCGGTCCGCGTGGGCGTAGACGCCTTGACTGGCAGGCAGGTTACCTTGACCCAATCGCAACAATTGCCGCGTCCCAAAGCGTCTAAGCTGCGGGCCGTTGCGGCCCTGGCCGCCGTGCTGCTGGGGATGCCGCTCGTCTCCGCGGCGCAGACGCCGCCGGCCGGACCCACAGTGGAAGCCGATCCGGTGCGGTGCTGGTGGCGCACCGACCGCGCGTCGATTCGC
>JANORI010000633.1:0-2643 GCA_031415235.1 Acidobacteriota bacterium
GCCGTGCGACAACAAGACCGCGCACGTGGCCTACATCGTCATCGCCGACAAGGACGACCAGGTGGGCGTGACGCACAACGACGGCAAGTACTTCGCCTTTCTCAGCGTGACCGACGACAACATCACGAAAGGCGAGAGCGCCAATCCGGTAAAGACCTTGCGGATGCGGTACGACGCCTGGAAGAAGGCCGGGGCGCAGCGCACGGCGGCGCCGGGGCCCACGCCCTATCGGCCCGCACAGTAAGTTCGGCTAGACCGAGGTGTCGATCCCGGCACCCGAGGCTCGACTATTCGTCAGAGGTTCCCCATGGCCAACAGCACTCAGACCTACAAGACGCATTTCAAGCTCGTCCCGATGTTCCACTACGTGTTGCTGCCAATTCTGCTCATCAACCTGGTGGCCATGCTCTACCACCTGTGGCAGAGCCCCGACCTCTCCCATGCGTGGTCGGTGCTCATGGCGTTTGCGTTCCTGGTCACGGCCTTCTTCGCGCGCATCTTCGCCCTCGCCGCGCAGGACCGCGTCATCCGCCTCGAGGAGCGCATGCGGCTGCGGGAGCTGCTGCCCGCCGATCTGAAGGCGCGCATTCACGAGTTCACGCGGGAGCAGATCATCGGCCTGCGCTTCGCCAGCGATGCGGAACTGCCGGAGCTGGCGACGACAGTGCTACGCGACAACGTCCAGAAGCGGGATGACGTCAAGAAGATGGTGAAGCACTGGCGCGCCGACGACCATCAGCTGTAGCGGCCAGGGCGCGGCCCGAGCCTGTCACGTCCGGCCCCGGAGGTGCGGCCAGTCGTTCGAACGCGAGATACATCTCGCCGGCCCTCGGGTCGGTGCTGCGCAACAGCCACTCGCGCTCGGATGCCCGCGAGAGCCACGTGTCGATCGGCTTCGATACGACGTAGAGCGGGAGCCCAAGCGCGAGCAAGGCATAGTCGCGCAGGGAGCGGCCGGCTTTTGCGAGTTTGTCTTCCACCATCGGCGCCTGGTGACGCAAGAACCAGACAGCCAGGAATCTCGCGCGCTTCCACGACAGCGCTCGGCGCGCCGCGGCGTTGACGGCCCGACCTGGGTCGAAGGTCTCTAGCACACGCTCTGGCCCAAGGCCGGTGACCCAGGCGTAGAACCCATGGTCGTGCACGCAGTACCGTTCGGCCGCGAGAAGATAGCCGAGTTGCGCATAGTGACGACTGAGATCTGCGGTGCGCAGGCGCCGCAGATGGCCTTCCTCGTCGGTGAAGAAGCGATTCTCCATCGCCACGTCGATGCCGTCACGGCGCAGGAGCGCCAACCCGTGCAGGTACGAGCCCTCGTTGCCGCAGGGAAGAATATGTATGCCACGGGCGGTCGACGACATCAAGCCGTCGAGCAGCGCCAGCGTCTGCGACAGGTCATGGACATGCTCGAGAACGTGATGCGTGAAGAAGAAGTCGTACGGCTCAGCAGCGAGCGCAGGGTCGTCGCCGTGCAGAAAGCGACATTCAGGGAAGCGCCGCCTCGCATTTTCGAGCGCCACCTGGCTGATCTCAGACCCGGTCATCGTCCAGCCGGGGCCAAGCGCCTGTCGGACGACGTCGGTGAAGACGCCGTTGCCACAACCGAAGTCAAGCGCCCGACCCGAGGCCGGAAGGCCCATCGAAGCCACCAGCGCGAAGACACGCTGCCTCTTCGCTTCTGGCCACTGAGTCATGTAGCCCTGCGCGTATCGCTCGTCGTAGTACTCAACCGCGACGTCCGCGTCATAGAGGTCGGCCGTGCGTTTCGTCATCGTGGGCTTGAGCGAAGCATCGAGCGGGCGGGATACCGCCTCGACGTGGACGATAATTGTACCATACGGGGCTGCCCTCTTGGACCCTGCAGGGCCACGGGTCAGGGCCCAGCGGACCGCGCTCACCGCACCGTTGCAACGGATTGCGCTAGTGTGCAGTCAGCCCGATATGCCATCCTGCCCCACCATGAAGATCGCAAGGATTCGTGCGTATCAGATCGACCTGCCGCTCGTCGAAGGGCGCTACGCCTGGTCGGGCGGCAACAGCGTGTCGGTCTTCGACTCCACGGTCGTGGCCGTCGAGACCGACGAGGGCCGCACAGGCTGGGGCGAGATCTGTCCCCTGGGGCCCGCGTATCTGCCGGCCTACGCGTCTGGCGCTCGTGCCGGCATCGCGGAACTGGCGCCGCATCTCATCGGCCTCGACCCGTGCGCGCTCGGCGTGCTGAACGCGCGGATGGACGGCGCCATGCGCGGCCATCCGTATGTGAAGTCGGCCATCGACATCGCGTGCTGGGACTTGCTTGGTCAAGCAAGCGGACTCTCCGTAGCGACGCTGCTCGGTGGCCACGACGGCGCCGATGTGATGTGCTACCGCGCCATTTCGCAGGACACGCCGGCCGCGATGGCCGCGCGCGTGAAGCAGTACCGGCGCGAAGGCTACCGCAAGTTCCAGCTGAAGGTAGGCGGCGACCCCGACGTGGACATCGATCGGATCCGCGCGGCCGCCAAGGTGCTCTCGCGCGGCGACGTGCTCGTGGCCGACGCCAACACCGGCTGGACGCAGCACGCGGCACTGCGCGTGGCCGACGCCGTGCGCGACGTGGATGTCTACCTCGAGCAGCCCTGCCCCACCTACGAGCAGTGCCTG
>JANORI010000634.1:0-6138 GCA_031415235.1 Acidobacteriota bacterium
GTGCTCGAACAGCCGTGGGCTGCGGGCAAGACCTCGGCCTCGGCTCGCGTCACCTACTGGGCGGTCGCCAATGAGGCGCCGTGGCCCATTGCCGAAAGCGTGGTCACCGTCGTGCGCACGAGCCTGATTGACGGCGTGCGCCGGTCGGTGGACGAGACCGGTGGCGTGAAGCACGGCCGCTGACCTCGGGCGTCCCCGAGCGCACGAGGGCCGGCGCCGCTCGAGCTCCTGTGGAGACAGGCGTGTGACGCCACGCTACTCGCGTTGCCACAAGTCGTCTACCGTGTCACGCAATCGCACCGCGGCGTCGGCGTAGCTCTCGCCGTCCTTCACGGTGAACGGCGCGCCGACTCTGATGCGCACCCGATGCCCGCTCCACGGCCACACGAGGCGCCAGTTCATGCCGCGCGTGCGCGGCCAGACCTCGAAGATGCCGCGCAGCGACACCGGCACGATGGGCACGCCGAGCTGCTTGGCCAGGATCGGGGCGCCTTTCTTGAAGCGCTTCACGCTGCCGTCGATCGAGCGCTCGCCTTCCGGGAAGAGCAGCAGCACCTTCCCGTGCGTGAGGCCAAAAGCGCCGGCGCGCATGGCGGGCACGAGTGAGGCGTCGGGGTTCACTGGCACGAGGTTGATCTGACGGGCCACCCACGCCATGAATGGCGTGTGGAAGTACTCGGCGGCGCCCACCACGAACAACTGCCGGAACGTCGCGAGCGGCAACACACCGCAGAACAGAAACGGGTCAAGGAAGCTCTGATGGTTGGGGCAGAGGAGGAACGGGCCCTTGGCCGGCAGGTGTTCGAGGCCCTCGACGTCCACCCGCGCGAGCAGAAGCCGCATGGTGCGGCACACGAGCCACTCGATCGGCGCCACGATGCGGCGACGCCGCAGCAGCGGCTCGAGCACAAGATCCGTGACCGGCGGCAGGTCGCGCAGAAGAGTGTCCCACGCCGCATCCACATTGGCCGTGCCGCCGGCGCCGGCCGGCGGGCGCACCGCTTCCACGAGGTCCCGCACCGTGGCGATCTCGTGCGCGGCCGCGTCGCCGACCGTGAGTCCGAAGCGCTGCTCGAGTTCGGTGAGCAGCTCCACTCGCTCCATGCTGTCGAGCCCGAGATCGAGCTCGAGATTGGCGTCGGGCCGCACGACCACGTCTGGCTTGGTGCGGCGGCTCACCAGATCGAGCGCCGCACCCACGTGCGCGTCGTCCTGCCATTCCTGTTCGGCTGCGCTCGCCGGCCGCGCGGCCGCCACCTGCCTGGCTGCCTCGCGCTCGAGCAGACGCCGCTGAATTTCGTGGCGCCGCAGCTTGCCGGTGGTGGTGCGCGGCAGCGGCTCGAACCATACGTCGTAGCCGAGCACGCGCTTGTGGGCGGGCAACCCGGCGCCCAGACTCTCCATCTCGAAGCGCAGCAGATCGCCGGGGTTCGAGATGCGGCGCTCCTTGAGCACGTCGCTGTCGGGCACGACCACCGCATGCAGACGCTCGGTCGTGGGCTCGTCGGGCCGCGTGACGCCCATCACGCAGATCTCCTTGATCACCGCCGACTTCGCGTAGTGCTTCTCGATCTCGTCGGGATAGATGTTCTTCCCCGACGCCAGCACGATGATTTCCTTCTTGCGCCCGGTGATGGTGAGCCGGCCGGCAGCATCGAGTCGCCCCAGGTCGCCGGTGAGGAACCAGCCGTCGCGCATCACCTCGGCGGTGGCGTCGGGACGGTTGTAGTAGCCCTGCATCACGATCGGCCCGCGAATGGCGATCTCGCCGTCGTCGGCGTCGCCCTCGCGCGGCAGCAGCTTCAGTTCGTTGCCCGGAAGGATCTTGCCCACCGTGTCGAGGTGGGCCTCGTGCGGCTCGTTGATCGTGGCTGCGCCCGACGTCTCGGTGAGTCCGTAGGCCTGGATAATCGAGAACCCCAGGCCGTACAGATCCTTCCCCACTGCCGGATCGAATTTCGAGCCACCGGTGATGAGCAGCCGCATGTGGCCGCCGAGCACTTGGTGCACCTTACCGAACACCGTAGGGCCGATGTTGACGCCGGCCTTGCGCAGTACGAGGTTGGCGCCCACTAGAGCGTGGAAGATCTTCTTCTTGAGCCAGCCACCCTTGTCGACCTCGGCCGTGACCTTCTGGTGAATCAGATAGAAGAACTGCGGCACGCACGCGAAGATCGTGATGCGCCGCTCGGACAGGGCCCTGAGCAGGTCGGTCGTGTTGAGCGTCTCGAGGAAGACCACGCGCGCGCCGACGGCAAACGGCAGCAGCAGGTTGGCCATCTGTGCGAGCGAGTGAAAGAGCGGCAGCACGCCCAGCACGGCGTCGTGCTCCGACACATCCACCACGGCAAACGCCGACTCGCGCTCGCCGGCGAGGTTGCCGTGCGTAAGGACCACGCCCTTGGGGTCGGAGGTGGTGCCGGAGGTGTAGAGAATTACGGCCGCGTCATCGCGGTCTGCGGGGCTCGGCGGGAGCGGCACCGCGGGTGACGGCGCACGCAGCATCCCGTCGACCGACTCGCGCGGGTCGCCGTGCGCCTCGTACATCCGCACCAGGGGCGGGCCGGTGCCCGCCACGGCCTGCTCCCCCACCAGCAACAGGCGCGTACCGGCCACGAGCAGACGCGCGCCCGAGGCCGTAAGTACGGTCGTCACCTGGGCGGCCGAGTAGTTGGTGTCGAGCGGCACGGCAATGGCGCCAAGGCGCAGCATCGCGAGGTAGACGGAGCACCAGCGCGCGTCGTTGTCGGCCAGAATCGCGCAGCGATCGCCCGCGCCGACGCCCTGGCCGGCCAGCCATCCCGCGATGGACTCGGACATGTCCTTCAGGTCGCGGTAGGTGACCTGCTCCAACCCTGCAGCGCGCTGGATCTCAACGGCGACGTTGGTGGGAAAGCGGTTGGCAGCCGCGTCGAAGACGTCCCAGAAATTGTGCACGCGGGGAAGATTGTAGGCCAGTCAGCCGGGTCTGCTGGCGACTATCGACGCGGGCGGCGGCGGGGTTTGGTGGCGGCGACTACCGCAAAGCCGCTTCGGCGCCACACCACGTCCACCGCGAACCCGGCTTCGCGCAGGAGCGCCGTCTCGAGGTCGAGCGTGAAGTAGGTGTCCTCGCCGGCCCAGGTGCGCAGGAACCTGGCCGCCCCCGCGCGACCGTGAGTGGTGGCCAGATGGCGCCGCCATTCGGCGTGGTCGCGCTTCTGCAGGCGGGCATCGACGTTCAGCAAGCAGTCGGCGTCGACCAGCATCCCGCCGGGTCTGAGCGCCGCGTAGGCGCGCACGAAGACCGCCTGTCTTGCTTCACGCGAGGCCACGTGGTGCAGCGCGAACGAGGCGGTGATCGCATCGCACGCGGGAATCGGCGTGGCTTCGAAGTTGCCCACTACCGGGGTCAGCCGGGTGCCCAGCCGGCGCCTGGCCATGGCCAGCATCGCCTGGTCGCTGTCGATGCCGACGACACGTGTCCCACGACGCCTCGCCACGCAGCGCGCCGCCAGCGCGCCCGACCCCGTGCCGAGATCCACGAGCGTGCGGACCGGCCGATCGAGCGCATCGAGCGCACCCGCCGCCGCGTCGAGAATGTCGGTGTAGTGCGGGATGAACGTGAGGATCTGCTGGTCGTACTCGCTCGTCCTGATCCCGAGATGCGTGGCGACGCTCATGTGGAGATTCTAGAGCGACTCGCTAGTAGTTCCACTGCACCTGAAGGCCCACGCGGTTGGCGTCGCGCGTGAGCGCATAGGGAAACGTGCTCGTGCGCGTGCGCCGAAGCGTGCGCGTGTAGACGCCGGTCAGTTCCACGTCGGCCCAGCGCGCGAACTCCACGCCGAAATCCAGCTCGTTCACCTCGTTGCGCGGGGCGTTCCGGGCAAACTTGCGAGCGCCGTCGAAGTAGTTCCAGCGGGCGAACGGAAACCACGTGCCAGAGGTATGGCGCGCGCGGTAGCTCGCCATCACGTAGCCGCCGTGCAGCGACCGCGAGGCGATCGACCGCAGATCGCTGGCGAGTTCCGGCCCCCGGCCGAAGGTCCACTCGGCCTCGAGACCGAAGGGTTGCGGATACACCACGGCGGTGACGGCGACCCGTTCGTCGAGCTCGCCAGCCGCCGCCTGTGTGGGCGTGAACGTCGCGCCGCCGGCCGTGATGGCCTGCGTGGGCGCCACGAAACGGCCGCGAAAGCCCTGCACGCCGAGCTCGAAGAACTGTCCGCCGGCGGTCTTGAACGGGTAGGAGGCGCGCGCCAGCATGTGCGCCTGGCCGTTCTGATCCGACCGGTTCAAGCCCTGTCCCGAATAGAACCCGACGGCGGCCACGCCGTAGTCGCCGGAGCCCTTCAGCCCCTGGGCCACGAGGTCGCGAAAGCGTTGTCTGGCGGTGGACGAAGCCCACATGAGCGATGCGCCGAGGTCGCGCTCGCCCTCGACGGCACTGTTCAAGGCGTCGGGGCGTTCGAGCGGTCCGCGGTTCTGACTCGACTGCAGGTTCACCCAGCCGTACGGCACCTTCGACTGCCCGAGACGCACGCGGAAGGTCTTGCCCTTGTTGAGGAAGATGTCGCCGTAGAGATCGCGCATCTGCAGCGAGAAGTCGGCCGCCCCCGTGGAGGCATTGAAATCCGACTGCGCGTAGAGGCTCAAGTGGTCGCTGAGGTCGCCGCTGAAGATGAAGCGCCCGCGGCGGATGCCGAACGACTCATTCGGACTCACCGTGCGGTCGGCGGGTACTTCCAGCACGGCGCCCCGTTCGGACGTGACGTCCTGCCGGCGGAACTGCGTATAGCCACGCAGGCTGATGCGTTCGTACCACTTGCCGGACAGCGCTTTGGTGACCTCGGCCGACACGGTGGTGGGCACGGCTGCCTGCACAGGCGCCTGCGGGGCCGGCTGGGGCGCGGGCGCGGGTGGGGCCGCCGCGGTCTCTGGCTGGTCGGCCACGGCCCGGATGTCTTCGTACTCCTGAGCCGAAATCGATCCCTTGTCGCGCAGCACCTGGAGCAGGCGCATCAGCGCGGGGTTGGCGGCCAGCGCCGGACGCGGCTGACCGAGCACCGCCAGCGCCATCACCGCGGCAAGCGTCAGAAATTTCGAGCGGGTGGCAACAGCGCGGGCCCCCGAGTGACGTGACATGCAATCCATGATGGATACATGTACGTCACACGGGTTTCCGCCATGTGTCGCTTACGTTACGAGTAGGTAAACGCGCATCGGTCAGAACTGGATGCGCGCGCCCCACTGAATCTGCCGGGCGTCACGCGCGGTGGTGTAGGTGGCGAAGCTGCCCGAGGTGATGGCGCCGCTCGGGTTTTCGAAGTTCACGCCATTCAGCAGGTTGTAGGCCTCGAGGAACACCTCGAACCGGGTGCGGTTGCGAATCTGGAACTGCTTGGTGGCGCGCAGGTCCACGACCTTGTCGGCCGAGGTGCGGGTCAACTGGTCCATGGTGATCGGCGCCAGGCTACGTGATTGCCGGAAGGCATTGATGATCGCCAGGTTGGTGTCGCTCTCGGTGCCGCCGGAGTTCTTCTGCAGGCCGGCCGGACGATCCTGGTTGTTGCCGTCGCGGTCGAGGTCGACGCCGGCCGTGACATCCCAGGGATTGCCGTTTCTCAGCGACACGATTGTGGCGAGCTGCACGCCCCAGGGCAGCGGTGCAATCACCGACACCGACAGGGCCTGGCGGCGATCGTTCTCGTCGAGGCCGCGGTCGTCGTTGCCGAAGGTGTTCCAGGGGTCGGTGTTGAAGCTGGCGTTGTCGTTGGTATTGAAGGAAATGGCTTTCGCCAGGGTGTACGACACCTGCCAGGTGGAGCCCTTGAAGCGGCGCCTGAGCTGCGCCTGCAGTGCGTCGTAGTTGGAACTGGTGAGCGAGTTGATGAGCGTCACCGACGAGAACTGCGGGTAGGGACGCGGGTTGGTGGCGAGCGGCCCCTGGGCGGGCAGGTTCGCATCGCGCCCGGTCTGCAGGTCCTTTTGTTCCTGGTGAATCAGATCGATCTCGAGCGACGTCTGGCCTGGCAGCATCTTGGCGATGCCGAGCGTGGCGCTCACCACGTAGGGCAGGTTCAGGTCGTCGCCGGGCAGGTAGAGGGCGCGGCCGCCGGCCGTGCGGATGTAGTCCTCCAGCGTGCGGCCGCCGAG
>JANORI010000635.1:0-4912 GCA_031415235.1 Acidobacteriota bacterium
CGCACCGAGCGCGAGGTCGTCGAGCTGTCTCTGGCCATCGCGCGAAGGATTCTGCAGCGCGAGGTCTCGCTCGACCATGAGTTGATGCTGGCCATGGCGCGCGTGGCGCTCGACCGGCTGGCCGACGCGGCCACGGCGAGCATCCGGCTGCATCCCGACGACCACGCCGCGGCCGTGGCCGCGCGCGGGTCCGCGGCCGTCACCAGTCACGGCGTGCAGATCGTGGCCGACCCTGGGGTGCGGCGCGGTGGCTGCGTCGTGCAGTCGGAGTTCGGATCGGTCGACGTCGGGATCACCACCCAGATCGACGAACTCACGCACGCGCTGCTTGGCGTCGACACGCCGGCCCCCCTTCACGTGATTCGCCGCGATGATGCTGCCTGAGACGCGCACCGGCGTGTCGCTTGACGCGTACGTGCAGCGGCTGCGCGACAGCGAGCCGGCGCCGATGTTCGGACACGTCACGCGCGTCGTCGGCCTGGTCGTCGAGTCGCGCGGTCCGCGGGCGCGCGTGGGCGACGTGTGCGAGCTGCGACGCGCCGACGGCGGCGCCGTGCTGCCCGTGGAGGTCGTCGGCTTCCGCGATGGCCGCCTCATGTCGGTACCCCTTGGCGACACGGCCGGTATCCGGCCCGGCGACCGTATCGTGGTGCGCAGCGGCGTGCTGTCGTTGCCGGCCGGCGACGGCCTGCTCGGCCGGGTGATCGACGGTCTCGGCCGTCCGCTCGACGGCCTGGGCCCGCTCAACGCCACCGACCGGGCGCCCCTGCGGCCGCCGGCCATGAACCCGCTCGACCGCGACCCCATCGTGGCGCCGATAGGCACCGGCGTGCGGGCCATCGACGGCCTGCTGACCTGTGGCCGCGGGCAGCGCGTGGGGCTCTTCGGCGGCAGTGGCGTGGGGAAGAGCACCTTGCTTGGGATGATGGCGCGCGGCACGGCCGCTGACGTCGTGGTGCTGGCACTGGTTGGCGAACGCGGTCGCGAAGTGCGGAGCTTCCTCGAACATGACCTCGGCCCCGAAGGACTCGCCAAGTCCGTGGTCGTGGTGTCTACGTCCGACAGCCCGCCGCTGGTGCGCCTGCGCGCCGCCCACGGCGCGACTGCGCTGGCAGAGTACTTCCGCGACCGCGGCAAGAACGTGCTCCTGATGATGGACTCGGTCACGCGCTTCGCGATGGCGCAGCGTGAGGTCGGGCTGGCGGCGGGGGAGCCGCCCACCGCCAAGGGCTATCCGCCATCGGTGTTCGCGTTGCTGCCTGGCCTGCTCGAACGTGCCGGCAACGTGCGCGGCAAGGGCAGCATCACGGCCGTGTACTCCGTGCTCGTCGAAGGCGACGACACCAACGAGCCGATTGCCGACGCCGTCCGCGGCATCCTCGATGGCCACATCGTCCTCTCCCGCGACCTCGCGGGTCGGAACCACTATCCCGCCATCGACGTGCTGGCCAGTATCAGCCGCACCATGCCCGATGTGACCGACGTGGGGCATCGCCGCCGGGCCGCCGAGGTGCGCGAGTGGCTCGCCACCCTTCGGGACACCGAGGACCTCGTCAGCGTCGGCGCCTACGTGCAGGGCACGACGCCGCGCATCGACCAGGCGCTCGCGCGCCGTGAGCAGATCGCAGGCTTCCTGTGTCAGCCCGCCGACGCCCTCTGCGGATTCTCCGACGCGGTCGACGCCCTCAAGGCGCTCTAGCCATGCGTCCGTTCCGCTTCCGGCCTCAGGTGGTGCTCGACGTGCGGTGCCGGGAGGAGGAGGCCGCGCGCACCGCGCTGGCGCGGCAGCGGGCCGAGGCGGCCCGCGCGCGGGCGCGTGCCGATGACGCGGCGCAGACGGCCCACTCCGCGGTCGCGACCTGCGCGACGTCGGCGGCCGCCGGAGCCTCGCAGGCACAGCTCGGGTGGCATCGAGCTTGGATTGTGAAGCTGAGGGACGAGTGGTCCGGGCGGGAGGCGGCCGCCAGTGCGGCGGCCGAGGCCGTCGGCGCCGCCTTGGCGGAGCACGGAGTGGCGTTGCAGAAGCGGCGCGTGCTGGAGCGTCTCCGTGAACGCTCGTGGCGGCGGTACCGGCTCGAATGCGATCGGGAACAACTGCGCGACATGGATCGGCTCGCTGGCCTGCGTCATTTCGCGCAGGCCGCAGACCCTGGAGGACAGGACGATGATGACGACTGCGACCAACGCGACCACGCCGTTCCAAACGGCGAATCCTTCTCAGACGACGGCCACGGCAGACACGCTGGGCCGCAACGCGTTCCTTAATCTGCTGGTCACCCAGCTGCAGAATCAGGACCCGACGCAGCCGCAGGCTGACGGCGAGTTCCTGGCGCAGCTGGCGACCTTCAGCTCCCTCGAGCAGCTGCAGCAGCTCAACCAGAAGATTGAGACCCTGACGGACCTCATCAAAGGGACGAAGACGCCGTAGGCGCCGCCGGGCGCTGTCGGTGGGCCGACAGCGCACGATGGCCTACCGACGCTCGCCCGGCGCGGCGCGGGCGTCTGGCGCGTTCTGCGGCGCCGGCCGCACACCGCCGGACACACGCGCAAGGTTTGGATTCCCCCGGAAAACACGCGAATCGCGCCGCGCTCCCTCCAGACATCGGCGTCCTGCGACGGTCCTTGAATTCGGCCCGCCGCGACCGCCGCTTCTGGCACCTGGTTTGAAGTGTCCCTGATGACGCACACGGCCAACGTGGCCGAGCGTGTGAGGGAAGGGACCGACATGAGTGAACTGCTTGCGGCGGCGCTGCGGATGATGACGGCACGTGGCCGGGCGCCGAAAGACGACGTGTTCGACGGAGTTCCGACGCTCCCAACGGCGTTGGCCTATGCCGAATATGTCCGCCGATTCGACCCCGACGCCGTTCCACCTACGACGGTCACCCGCGTGAGCGCGGTGGCCCGTCTGGTCCGCATCCACCGCACGCTCGACACTCTCCACGGCCTGGCGCGGGCGCGCGGCGCACGCGCTGGGTCGTTCGATTCCGAGCACCTGTACCAGACGCACGGCGAGCCGCGCGACTGACCCCTCACGAGCTACCGCCACCAGTCGCGATTCACACAGGAAGGACACACGCATGGGATTCTCGGCAAGTCTCTCGGGCCTCAACGCCAACCAGCAGAAGCTGAACGTGATTGGCAACAACCTGGCGAACATCAACACGGTCGCCTTCAAGTCCAGCTCGGTGCATTTCATGGACCTGGTGAGCCAGACCGTGGGCGGCGCAAGCGCCAACCCGATGCAGGTCGGTCTGGGGGTCACGACCGGCGCCATCTCGCCGAACTTCAATCAGGGCGGACTCGAGAACACCGGCGTGCCCACGCACGTCGCCATCCAGGGCCGCGGCTTCTTCGTCGTCGGCAACGGCGCCAACGACCGCTCGTTCACGCGCGCCGGCGATTTCTCGTTCGACGCCAACGGGCGCCTGGTGACGTCGGAAGGCCTGCCGGTGCAGGGCTACACCCAGGTCGACCCGCTCACCGGGCAGATTCTGACCACCGGGCAGCCGAGCGACATCGTCGTGCCGCCCGGCGTGCTGCGCGCCCCGGGTGCGACCACGCAGTTTGGCACCGTGTCGAACCTGAATGCGTCGGCGGCGGTAGGCTCCACCTTCACGGCGTCGGTGCAGATCTACGACGCGCTCGGTGCCGTGCACACCGCGACGGTGACCTACACGAAGACCGCACCCGGCGCCTGGGGCTACGACATCAGCGTGCCTGGCGCGGACGTGACCGGCGGCACGGCGGGCACGCCGTTCTCGATCGGCACCGGCAACCTCACCTTCAACGCGACGGGCGTGCTCACGGCACCGGCCGCCGATGTCGTCGTCACCAGCCCCGTGTGGGCCAACGGCGCGGCGCCGACCAACTTCACCTGGGACCTCATCGACGCCTCCGGCACCCCGTCGCTCACCGGCTACGCGGCGGCGTCGGCCACCTCTTCGATCACACAGAACGGCTTTGCCGCGGGCACGGTCAATCCGATCACGATCGACGCTTCGGGACGGATCCAGGCCACGATTGGCACGGGCCGCACCATCGTCATCGCGCAACTCGCACTGGTCAGCTTCAACAACCCGCAGGGACTCGTGAAGATCGGCTCGAACCGCTTCGGTGAAAGCGAAGCGTCGGGTATCCCGAACGTCGGCACCGCTGGCACTGGCGGACGCGGCAGCGTGTTTGGCAGCGCCCTCGAACAGTCGAACGTGGACATCGCGCAAGAGTTCACTCAGATGATCCTGGCGCAGCGCGGCTACCAGGCCAACTCGCGCAGCATCACCGTGGCCGACGAACTGCTCGTCGAGACGCTGAACCTCAAGCGATAGGCGTGAGATCGTGAATCCAGTCACCTTGGCCCCGTCGGGCGGCGCCTCGGGCGTCGGCGGAATCCGCGGCTCGCTGGCCGGGGCGTCGCCGGCCCTGGGCCAATCGTTCGACGACGTCTTCCGGCAATTGTCGGGAGGCGATCTGGGCACCCCCGAGAGCGGCGACCTCGTCGCCGAGGCCCAGGACACGGGCGACGGGAGCGGGTCTGTCGCCGACAGCGGCGAGTCCGGTGCCGACGCGGCACCGGCGATGTCCGTCGAAGAGGCCACGACGGCGATGGGGGCGATCGCCGTCCCCGTCGCGCTCGTGCTGCCGGCCCTGCCGGCACCGCCCCCCGCAGGCGCCATCGGCGGCTCGACCCTCGTCGAGTGGGAGGGTGCCGTCCGGGCGGTGCGAGCGTCCGAACGCGCCAAAGCATCCGAACGCGCTGGGGTAGAAGTGACAGCAGCGGCCGGCGGAGGTGTCACTACGACCGGTCCTGCTCGCCGCGCGGATGTCGCCGCCGTCGGGGCCGTCGACCTGGACGTGTCCGTATGCGACGCCGAGGCCAACGCCAACGCCAACGCCAACGCCAACGCCAACG
>JANORI010000636.1:0-6183 GCA_031415235.1 Acidobacteriota bacterium
CGGTGCTGCGTGCGGCGAACGCCGACTGGGCGAATCCGCGGTTCTCGCCGGACGGCCAGAAGCTGGCGCTCGAGATCTCCGACGGCAAACAGCGCGACCACTGGGTCTACGAGTGGGCGCGGGACACGCTGACGCAATTGACCTTCGACCCCGGCCATGACGTGAACCCGGTCTGGACGCCCGACGGCCGGCGCGTCGTGTTTGCGTCGGATCGCGCCAAGGCCGGCACCCCTAATCTGTATTGGGTGAACGCCGACGGCACGGGCGAGGTCACGCGGCTGACCGACAGCCCGGACGACCAGCGGCCCGGGTCATGGCACCCGAGCGGCAAATTCCTCGCCTTCCGCGCCAACCGCCCCTCCACCGGCAGCGACCTGATGATCCTGCCCATGGAGGGGGATGCCACGCGCGGCTGGACGCCCGGCACGCCCACGGTATTTCTGAGCACGCCAACCAGCGAATCGGTACCGATGTTCTCGCCGGACGGCCGCTGGATCGCGTACACCTCAAATGAGACCGGATCGCCCGAGGCCTACGTGCACCCGTTCCCCGGCCCCGGCGGCCCATGGCGCATCTCCACGACAGGCGGCCTCCAGGCGCGGTGGTCGGCCACGGCGCCCGAGCTGCTGTTCGTTGGGCCGCAGGCCACGATCATGGCCGCGCCCTACGCCGTCGTCGGCGGGTCGTTCCGCGCCGACACGCCGCGGATTTGGTCGCCGACGGGCATTCAAGGTGTGACCTCCACGAACACCCCGTACGATGTTCATCCGGACGGTCAGCGAGTCGCGACGGCCGCTGCCCCGGAGCAGGCCAATAGCGTTCAGGACAAGGTCGTGTTCGTCTTCAACTTCGGCGACTACCTGCGCACGATCGCGCCGGGGACCAAGTAAGGACCAGACTTATGGCCTTGACCCCCGGCTCCCGCCTCGGCGTCTACGAGATCACCGCGCCACGGAGGGCGTCACTTGCGTCCGGCCGAGCCGTCCTCGCTCCGGCGACATCGCTCCGGCTACCCGTGGACACCAGGGCAACGCTGGTGCAGACTGGAACGAGAAAGGAGCCGTCGTGCCTCAGATCGATGATCGCGAACTGCAGGTCCTGGACGCATTGGATGGTCTGTCTCCAGCGGGACGGCGGGAGGCCGTGCGCCGGCTTGTCGCCGGCGCGTCGATGCTCGATCGGATTGCGGACGCCCTTCAGCCGCGCATCATCGAAGTCGCACGACAGCGCGGCCTGAACTGGATCGGCCTTTCCGACGAAGAACGCGAGCGCTTGGTCGATGACGTCCTTCACGAATGACGGCCGCGGTGGTCAAGGTCGTCTTCGACACGAACATCTTCGTGTCAGGACATTTCTGGAAGGGCCCGCCGTATCGCTGCCTGCTGGCCGCGGAGGCCCGACTCGCCACCCTGGTGGTGTCTGAGCCGATCCTGTCGGAACTCCGCGAGAAGCTCATCGACAAATTCGGCATCCCCGAGGCGGAAGTCGCCGCCATCGTCAATCGACTCGGTGCGTACGTCGAAACCGTTCCTGTGCTGGGACGGACAGGCTGGGTTGCTCAGGATGCTGATGATGACAAGTTCATCGACGCTGCTCTATCAGGAGGCGCGACCATCATCGTTTCCGGCGACCGGCACCTTCTCGCACTCGGTACGGTCGAGGAGATTGAGATTCTCACTGCCAGGCAGTTCCTCGATCGCCTGGCGAGCCAGGACCCTTGACATGTCGCACCGTGGTGAGGGGGCCTGTGTGAGATCCTCGTCATCCTTAACGCAGCAGCAGTCGTTCGGGAGCGGCGTCCGCACCGTATGATCCGCTTCACGGTGGCACTCACTCCAGGCTCGCGTCTCGGCCCCTACGCAGTGACCGCGCTCCTCGGGGAGGGCGGCATGGGCCAGGTCTACCGCGCGACCGACACGAACCTGAAGCGCCAGGTCGCGATCAAGGTCCTGCCTGCGGCACTGGCTGGTGACACGGATCGCCTGGCACGGTTCCAGCGTGAAGCGGAAGTGCTTGCCGCGCTCAATCATCCGAACATCGCGGCGATCTACGGGCTCGAGAGGACGCCAGACTTCACCGCGCTGGTGATGGAACTGGTCGAGGGCGACGATCTCTCGCAGCGCATCGCGCGTGGTGCGATTCCGATGGATGAGGCACTTCCGATCGCGACGCAGATCGCCGAGGCGCTGGAGGCGGCGCACGAGCAGGGCATCATCCATCGCGATCTGAAGCCGGCGAACATCAAGGTGCGCGCCGACGGCACGGTGAAGGTGCTGGATTTCGGGTTGGCGAAGGCGCTCGATCAGGGATCGGGGATCGGGGATCTCTGTACCTGAAGCAGTCGAACGGCTCGGGCACCGAGGATCGGCTGGTGAGCTCGCCCAACAGCAAGGTGCCGCAGGATTGGTCGGCTGACGGCCGGTGGCTGGTGTACTACGAAACCAACCCCACGACCGGACGCGATCTGTGGGCGGTGGACATGACCAGCCCCAACCATCCATCGCGCGTGATGGCAAACACGCCCGCTCAAGAGGTGCTGGCGCAGTTGTCTCCGGACGGCCGCTGGGTGGTGTACAGGACCAACGAGTCTGGCCGCTTCGAGGTCGTGGTGCAGCCCTTTCCCGACGTCGGCGGCAAGTGGCAAGTGTCGACCGCGGGCGGCGTGGCGCCGCGCTGGCGCGCCGACGGCAAGGAGATCTACTACCTGGCGCCCGACGCGACGATGATGGCCGTGCCGGTGATGGCCGCGGGCGCCTCGTTCGAGGCTGGCGCGCCGGTGGCGCTGTTTCCGACACGCATCGTGGACGGCGGAACCGTGACGACGAACCGGCCGCAGTACGCGGTCGCGCGCGATGGCCGGTTCCTGATCAACCAGCCGGTGGGGGACGCCACCGCCGCGCCGATCACGCTGATTCTGAATTGGAGCTCCGAGCGGAAGAAGTAGCGCGGTCCCAGGGCAGGCGGGCGTTTGCCACCATGACTACTTCTAGGACTAGTCCTGGGAACGATGTCCACATCACCGTTTGCGCCAGAGAGGACACCGCGCACGAACGTGCCGGCATCACGGAGCACGCGGATGGTGGCGCCCGCGTCGTCGGCGGCAGCCTCCGACAGCAACGCCACGGCGTCACGGTGCGTCTGTCGATCGTGAAAGAAGAGATCGGCATCGCGCGACAGACGGTGTCGCAGGTGCACCCCGGCTAGGGCTGCGCCTCCAGCCAGATGAAAGGGCGTGCGCACGTGGCAGGCCTGCAGGAAGCGCAGTGTCGAGGGCAGGACTATGCGACGGTCGAAGGTGGCCACGCCTGATCCCTTGGATCGATCCGAAGCAACCACGCCCACATCGCGCGGGTGCGACCGAGGTATCGAACCACATACGGCCACTGCGCACGAATGGTTGCCGGTGTGGTGTATCGCCAGACATCCCTCGTGTTCGCCTCGCGCAGCAACGCGCCGAGCCAATAGGCGCGGACGGTGAGGTCCGGATCGCCCAGGCGTTGCGCGAAGGTGGCCTCGGACAGATCCGTCCACCAGAGGAAGTAGAGCCGCCCGGTCGTCGGCTCATGCTCCACACGGTGCGAGGTGATCATTGGGCAATCTTAGCCGACAAGGATCGGTGGCGCACCGCGAACGCGCCGGGTGTGGCAGATACGATCATCTTCGGCCCAGCGGCCGCGTCCAACGTGACGCTCATCGCGTGTCGGCGGCTGGCGGAGCACCGGCTGAATTCGGCCTTCCCAGCGAGGGTGTAGTGACGCAGCGGTGGCCGCAGGCGCTCCCCGGCGGGAGAGGCGTGCTCTTCACAGAGACAGGTCGTCTTCGTCTTCGACTTCGCCGACTACCTGCGCACGATCGCGCCGGGAACGAAGTAACGCGGTCCCATTGTAGTTCCAGTCACGGCGGCGCCTTGCGCAAGGGTCGTGGCGAAGCGCCATTGATAATACGCGTAGTTCGCTTTAGTGTTAACTTGTCGTATTATTACTTGACATGGACGCCTCGCGCCCCATCCAGATCGTCGAGCAATTTCACCTGCTGTTCCTCGCCCAGTTGGGCCGCCGCCTGGACAAGACGTTCTACGTCGTCAAAGGCGGCTGCAACCTCCGGTTCTTCCATCAAAGCATCCGGCTGTCCGAAGATCTCGATCTGGATGTCGCCGGCATTGGCCGCCACGCGCTGCAGGACAAGATCCGGCTGCTCCTGCGATCGGCAACGTTCACGCAGGTGCTCAGCGCCCGGGGCATCGCGCTGGATCGCGTCTCCGAGCCGAAACAGACCGACACCACGCAACGGTGGAAGGTCGGCCTCGGGTGGGGCTCCGGACACTCTCCACTCCCGACGAAGATCGAATTCTCTCGTCGCGGCCTGGATGACGATGTGGGGTTCGAGAGCGTGGATCCGCGGCTGATTCGCGCCTATCAGCTGCCGCCCTTCATGGCCAGCCATTACCGGGCGAACGCCGCACTCCGCCAGAAGATCGGGGCGTTGGCCAATCGGCGTGAACTGCAGGCACGCGACGTGTTCGACGTCCATCACCTGATCGCGGGCGGCGCCGGCGCGGAGGCGTTCCACACTCTCGATGCGCGCGACGTCGAGCGGGCTCGCGCCAACGCGCTGTCCATCGACTTCCCGACATTCAAGAGCCAGGTGCTGGCCTTCCTGCCGCCGGAGGATCAGACCCACTACGACTCGCACGCCATGTGGGACACGCTGGTCCTGGAAGTGGTCGAGTTCCTGCACAGGACCGGACGTTGAGACTCATTGACGCGCTCGCCACGCTCTCGGCCATGCAGGCGCCCGTGTTCGACACCGGAGATGCGGCGGCGCTTCTCGGGGTCGACACCGCTCATGCGAGCACGGTGCTCGCCAGACTCGCGGCCGCGCGACACGTCGTCCGGCTGCGCCGGGGGGTGTGGGCGTTTCACGCGCGCGTCGATCCCCTTGCGTTGCCCGAATATCTGACGTCGCCGTTTCCGAGCTATGTGTCCCTGCAGAGCGCGCTGTATCTGCACGGCATGATCGAACAGGTGCCGGCCGTGACCTCGGCCGTCTCGCTGGCGCGCACGCGCCGGTTCACCACGCCGCTCGGCACGGTATCGATCCATCACGTGGACCCTGGATTCTTCTTCGGCTTCGAGCACGCCGGCACCTCCGGCGGACGATTGGCAACACCGGAAAAAGCGCTGATTGACATTCTGTATCTGGCGCCGGCCCGGTCGAAACTCTTTCGGGCGCTCCCCGAACTCGAGCTCCCCACGCGATTCAGCCCACGCCGCGCCCGCGCGATCGTCGCTCGCATCGGCTCCGCCAGGCGGCGCACCATGGTGTCGCGGGCCCTTGACGCCATCGTCCGCGGGGCGCGCAACGGGCCAAGCAGGGGCACGCGGACCTCACCGCGCTCGTGATGGAACTGGTCCAGGGTCTCTCGGTGAACGGCAGCACCTTCGTCTGGGGGAATCGTGGCTTCTAGGCCGCCCGACGCCTGCGCTTTGGCGTGGACGTATCGATGCCCGTGAGGCCCGTATAATCAGCCACTTGGTCCTCACTCCCGGCACTCGCCTCGGCGTCGACGAAGTCACCGCCCGAATCGGCGAGGGCGGGATGGGCCAGGTGTTCCGCGCGACCGACACGAAGTTGAAACGCCAGGTCGCGATTAGAATTCTGCCGCCGTCGCTCGCGGCCGACGCCGATCGACTCGCGCGGTTTCAGCGCGAAGCGGAAGTCCTCGCCTCACTGAATCATCCCAACATCGCCGCCATCTACGGCCTCGAAGAGAGCGCCCCTTCGGCCCTTTCGGCAAGCTCAGGGCAGGCAGGCTCAGGGCAGGCTGGCATGACCGCCCTCGTGATGGAACTCGTCGAGGGCGACGATCTCTCGCAGCGCATCGCGCGCGGCGCGATTCCGCTGGATGAAGCGTTGCCGATTGCGAGGCAGATCGCCGAGGCGCTCGAAGCGGCGCACGAGCAGGGGATCATCCATCGCGATCTGAAACCCGCGAACATCAAGGTGCGCGCGGATGGCACCGTGAAGGTGCTCGACTTCGGCCTCGCCAAGGCGATGGACCCGCCCGCGGGCTCGTCGCCGAACGTGACGCAGTCGCCGACGATCACCTCGCCGGCGCAGATGACGGGCGTGGGCGTGATTCTCGGGACGGCGGCGTACATGGCGCCCGAGCAGGCGCGCGGC
>JANORI010000637.1:0-4756 GCA_031415235.1 Acidobacteriota bacterium
CAATGAGGAGTGCCTGTGCCGATTGTGGTGGGCCACGAACACCTCGTACGCGCCATCGTCGCTTCCCGCGAAGCTCGGCTTTCTCCGAAACGTCTTTCCGCCTACACGCCTCTACTTCCGAATGGAGTCTGATTTCGACACAGGACGCGACTGGGTTCGCGCATCCTTCGGTCTCAACATGGATTTCGGCGTGATCGCCCGGTAAGGGCGCCGGGATGGCAATGACGCACGGTGGACACCCTGGCGCTCTGGTTCTGGCATTCGCCGTAGCTCTTACTGTGGCTGCCGGTGCGCAAGGCCCCCAGTTACCTGCGGACACGCGCCCAGGGGTTCAGCCCGCTCAGCTCACGTGTATCGACCCCCATTATTGGGAACAGCCCGAAGGGGTGACTGGCCGTCCAGAATGCGGTTTTCCGGAACGCGAGCGCTTGGCAGAGAAAGCTAACTTCGGCGTCGCCTTTTCGGGCGGCGGCACTCGGTCCGCGTCGGCCACGCTCGGCGCCCTCCGAGGCCTGCGTGCGAACGGCTGGCTCTCGAAGCTCGGCTACATCTCGGCGGTGTCGGGCGGCGGGTGGGCGGCATTGCCGTACGTGTATGCGCCTCGCGGCGATGATGCCCTCCTCGGCAAGACCGAGCGGTGCGTGATCGCCTTCATGCCCGGGAAGAAACACGACGATAGGTCAGCCTATGTGCGCTGCGGCACGCTGGGCCTCATTGGCCAGTCCATCGACGACTCGAACCTGTTGCGATGCGCGCTGGAATCCCTGGCCGGCAACCAGCTCTTGCCGCGCGAGTTGTTGCCGGTGGCCGGCGTCCTTGGTCTCAAGTGCGCCAAGCCAATCGAATCGAACGACACATTCGCGATGATCCTTGGCCGCATCTTTCTCGGCGACGCGATGTGCTTCAAGAACTGTGGCCGCCGGGTGATTGGAAAGGCGGCGCTCCCCGATCCCGATCGGCCGTTCCTGGTCCTCGGCGGAACGGTCATCGAGCAGAACCAGAACTGGCCAGACCCGAAGCTGCTGCCGCTCGAGATCACGCCGCTCTACGCCGGTATTCGACAGCGGCTCGGGCACATGGGAGGCTCCTATGTCGAAACGTGGGCGTACGGCCGACGCCCCCTCAAGGTGGCCGGCGACATCGCGACCATGCCAGCAGGGTACCGCGATTCGCTGACCCTTCAGGACGCGCTCGCGATCACCGGCAGCGCGCCCTACTTGGCGACCGTGCTCAATCGGCCGCTCGGCTTGGCCAGCGGGCTGCTCGGACGATTCAGCCGCTTCTTCCCCTTCGTGGGGCATTGGAGTGGCAGGGACGGGCGGGCCACGCCCTTCGACCGAGGCGTGCCCCATGGCGATGGTGGCTTCACGGAGTACATGGGCATCATGCCGCTCCTCGCTCGAGAGGTGCGACACATCATCGTCGTGCTCAATGCCAACGGTCCGCCCGACAACAGCAACGATTTGCGTTCGTTGTTCGAGCCTGTTCTAGGAATAGCGCTCGACGGAGATAAGTCTCACAACGTCGTATTCGAGCAGTCGAGATTCGAGGAGCTGAGACGGCGATTACGGCACGCAAGCTACAACGGCCCGACAGTCGGTTGCCTGCGGAACCTCACAGTCCTTCCAAATGCGTTCTACAACATACGGGTGTCGACAGGGAAGACGAACGTATGCTGGGTGTATAACGACAAGACGCCTCACTGGCTGGAGTCGCAGGACCGCGCAATCAAGAACTTTGTGGCCGACAAGAAAGAGTTCGCGAACTTCCCGTGGTACGCCACCTTCGGCGAGCGAGCGCCAGAGGTGATAGACCTAACGCTGAGCCAGGTGATGATGCTCGCCGCCAGGTCCGAATGGAATTTCACCAACAAGATCGCTCAAGAGCACATTGCGCAGGCCATGGGTTGGTAAACCCGAGCGGGAGTGGTCGGCTTGCTGGAGCCCATTCGGATCTCCCGTGCTCGCCCTTCTCGATCGGTGCGTGGCTGCGGGCGCGCGTGATGTCGCCGGGCCAAAGGGGCCAGGGGCGGTGCTACGCCCGGCTTCGTCACCCCCTAGACCCTGCCAAGGGCTTATCAGGGCGTGTGACGGTTTGCGACAGGGTGGTCCCTCGGGCGTCCCTCGTCAGGGCTGGCGCTTGGAGCGCCCTACAGTACCTTCGTGCGGATGCAGTGGCCCGTCGTAATTGCTTACGTCAGGCGATCGCGTGGATCGTTCCGAAAGCAGCGGTCATCAGTGACGATGCGGCGCTTTTCGTCCCAGATCGCGGCTTTGTCGCTCTCGGCAGAGTCGCTACCGCCCCGGAGCCGACGACCTTTGGGAAGGGTCCTGCGTATCGGGCCGGGATCGACGCCCTGCGGGCGTTGGGCCGCGTTGTGGCCTTGCCGGAGGTTCTTGAGGTCGCGCCAATCTGGAAGTGGCCAACCTATCCGAGGAGCCGGGCAACAGTGCCGACCTCTGTCGAATCACTGGTTCGTCGCCTCCTTGACTCCGTTCTCTTGGGGGAACGTGGTCGGGCGTGACTCTCTGACCGATTCCCCCCGGCCCTTGAGGGCATCGTCCGTGAGACTCGCGTGCTTCTGCGGGGCCGAAGCGACCGCCTCCGTCGAAACAGACTATTCACAACTACTCGAAGGCCGTGCTGTTCGCATCTTGCAAGTGCATCACTTGGCTCAACTGGCGATCGCGCAACACCCACGCACAACGACGCTCGACGACCTTGCAGTGGTGTGCCCCAACTGTCACGCGATGCTGCATCTCGACGCCAAGGCGACCGCAGACATCAAGACGCTGCGGGAATCACTCAATCTGGCGCAACGGGGTTCGGCGCCTCCTAACAGACTGCCCCTTCGACGACTTCGCCGGTCGCGCGGGTGACGAGATCGTATCCGAGATTCGCCGCACGCTGACGCAAGCGGCGGAGGACGAGCGTACGGTGCTGGGCGTCGTAGACGTCGGCGCCTGGGTCGGCGTAGACGAGGCCCGCCTGTAACGTGCGATAGACCAAGACCGCGAGCTGCCGTGCGGTGGCGGTGCTCGCTTTCGCTTTGCCGACGCGAAACGCCAGGCGTCGATAGAAGGCACCGAGCGCGGTGTGCCTACGGCCGAGATTCATGGCGGCGAGACGGAAGATCGCGGCCGCACGGTTGGCGGAGGGCTGGGTGCGACTGCGCAAGAGGCGGCCGCCCGAGATCTTGTTCTGCGGCGCGAGCGTCAACCACGAGGTGAAGTGTGTGTCGGTCGCCCAGCGCGTCATGTCGGTACCGATCTCCGAGAGCAGCCGCAGCGCGTTGGAGGGGCCAATGCCGTCGATCTGTGATAGGTCGACGCCGGTGAGGGGGTGAATGGAAGTGCGAATCTCGAAGCGCGGTTCATGGTCGCGCGGCTTCTGGCGGCGCCGCGCCGGTAGCAGCGTCGTCGTGGGGGCGGGCACGCGGGCGGTGAGCCGCTGGAGGTGGGCTTCGATGGCGGTCGCACAGGCCGCCAGCTGGCCTTGATCCCTGTCAAAGAGTTCGAGGTTCTGCTGGAGCACGAAGACGTGCTCCGGGCCGCTGGAGATCGCTGGTCACGGTGCCGAGCGTCGAGCCTCGAGAAGTGGTTCTGGATGGCCTTCCGGCTGGCCTTGCGTGCGCCGTTGCCGTCGTCGCGGTAGGCGTCGCGATCCGCCTGCGCGAGGTGGTGATAGGCTGACCAGGATGGTCCGGTACTCGAACGAGCGCACTCCGACCGACGTCAGCTCGACCACCCTTCCCGCCGGTTTCTACACCGATCCCGCGTACTTCGCGCGCGAGAGCGACCGGCTGTTTCGCCGGATGTGGTTGTTTGCCGGGCGCCACGACGACGCGCCCGTGCCGGGAAGCTACGTGACGCGCCGATTCGGCAACGCCAACATCCTGATCGTCCGCGACGACACCGGCACCCTTCGGGCCTTCCACAACGTCTGCCGTCATCGCGGCACGCTACTCTGCCAGGGCGCCGAAGGACAACTGCGCGGCTCGCTGCAGTGCGCCTATCACGCGTGGACCTATCGTCTCGATGGCCGTCTGCTCAAAGCGCCGCACATGGACAAGGTCGAAGGGTTTCGCGTCGAGGACTGGCCTCTCGTGTCCATTCCGCTGGCGCTCTGGGACGGCCACGTCTTCGTCTATCTGGGCGACGAACTGGACGGCGCCGAACCGCCGCCCTTGTCGGCGCACCTTGACGGCATCGACACGCGCTTCCGCAACTGGGCCATGGGCGAGTTGCGCACGGTCGCGCGGCGCACCTACGAGTTGCGCGCCAACTGGAAGCTGGTCATCGCCAACTACCACGAGTGTCTGCACTGCCCCGGCACGCACCCGCAACTGGTCAAGCTGTCTCACTACCTGTCTGGCGACAACGAGCCGCCGCGTCCGACCTGGCTGGGTGCCTCCATGGACCTGCTGCCGGGCTGCGCGACGCTCTCGACCTCGCCCACCCCGCTGCGGGCACCGCTGCCCGGCCTGGATGCCGACCAGCGCCGGCGCGTCTACTACTACGCGCTCTTGCCGACGATGCTCCTCAACCCGCACCCCGACTATGTCGTCACGTTTCTGATCAGCCCGGTCGCACCCGACCGCACCGACATCACCTGTCACTGGCTGATGCACCCCGACGAGATCGCGCGGCCGGACTTCGACCCGAGCGATGCCGTGGACTTCTGGGACCTTACCAATCGACAAGACTGGGAGCTCTCGGACCTGGCGCAAGCCGGCATCTCGTCGCAGGGCTATCGC
>JANORI010000638.1:0-2181 GCA_031415235.1 Acidobacteriota bacterium
GGCATGCTCGCCCAGTTGCTCTCCGCCGATGCCCTGCGTTCGCTGCGCGATATGGGCGCGGTCGAACACGAACTCGACGACCGCCCGGCCTCGAGCGGCGATCGGTTTACCGTCGTGGCCGCCCGCGGCGGCGACGACATCAGGATTGAGCTGCGCCGGCATCGCCGCCTGCGTGGTGCGGTCCCGCTGGAAGTCGAAGCCGCCCTGCCGCGGCCGGCCGCCGCGGCGCCGCCGGTCGTGGCTGAGCCCGCCGCGCCCGTCGTCGAGCCGCCCGTGCCTGCGCCCATGCTCGTGCCTGGGGCCGAGGTCGCCGCGTCGGTCCGCGACGAGTCTGACACCGGCGTGATTGAGTTGCCTGCGGCCATGGCCACGACGACTCCGATCGAGACTGTCGAGACGCCCACCGAGCCGGCAGCGCCACCTCTGATGTCACCCGTGCCACTACCGGATTTTGCACCGTTGCCTCAGTTCGAGGTGCCGGTCGCCGCGGTCTCACGGGTGGCGCCGGAGGCTGAGACGCCAGCGGTTCCCGACCTGCCGTTCGCGGCCCTGCCACGTGATTTCGATCTTTCGCAGATGCCAGCGACGCACCCTGCGCAGGCCGTGCAGGCCGTGCAGGCTGTGCCGGTCGTCGAGAAGCATGCCGAGCCCGCGCCTGCGGCGGTGCCCGTCCCGCCTGTCCCCGTCATGATCCCCACGGCGCTCGGCCGTCCCGTGGCGGCGCCAGCGGTGGCCGGCGGGTCCGAGCCGTTGTTTGAAGACTTCGCCGGCCTCGGGCTGCTGTCGCCCGCCGCCCGCCTCCAGGATCTACCCGCGTCGCCCGTGGCACTGCCGCCGCCGGTCGCGCTGCCGCCGCCCGCCCCCGTGGCTGCGGCGGAGACGCGCGTCGCCTATCGGCACGAGCCCGCGGCGCCCCCAGCCACGCTCCCGGTGCGTCACAGCGCGCCGCCACCGGCGCGCTACGAGGCCCCGTCGCCAGAATCGGTGCATTTCGCGTCGCCCGAACCGCAACCCACTCTGCCAGGCTTGGCCTCGTCGGGCTTCGGCGGCGACCACCCGCAGGACAGCGCGCGTCTCGACAGTCCCGACGCCGTGCCCGCGGTGGTGCTGTCGCTCACCCGCGACTCTGCGCGGTCGAGCGGTGGCGCCGCGCGCGGCGCCACGCGTCCCGGCGGCATCGAACGCCTGCTCCGTCTGGCCTCGGCCCGCGGTGCGTCGGCGCTCTACCTGACGACGCAGGCGCGTCCCGCCGTGCGTGTCGATGGCGACATCCGCCTGCTCGACGGCGAGCCGGCGCTCTCGAGCGGTGACGTCGAGGCGGCGGTGCTGGAACTGGCGCCGGAAGGCGCGCGCGACAAGGAAAGCGCCGAGTGGATCCGCGACCTGGCCGACGTCGGCCGCGTCCGCATCACGACCTTCCGCGACTATCGCGGACCGGGCGCGCTGCTCCGCATGATCTCGGCCAAGGCCACCTCGGCCGAGCAACTGGGCCTGGTGCGCGAGATCCAGGCGCTCGCGATGGAGCCCGAGGGGCTCGTCATCGTGACCGGGCCGCGCGCCAGCGGCAAGTCCACGCTCGTCTCGGCCTACGTGGACCTCATCAACCGCCAGCGCAACGACTACGTCATCACGCTCGAAGGCCAGATCCGCCTCGTGCACGAGAGCCGCGGGTCGCTCATCAGCCAGCGCGAAGTGCGCGGCAGCGCGTCGGATATCGTCACGGCCGCGCGCATGGCGCTGCGCGAGAACCCCGACGTGCTCGTCATCGAAGATCTCCGTTCGCCCGACGTGTTGCAAGCCGCGCTCGACGCAGCCGGCTCGGGCCTGCTCGTGTTCGTGTCGGTCACGGCGGCGTCGGCCACCGCGGCGCTCGAACGTCTCGTGGACCTCTGCCCCTCGGAACAGCGCCGCAACGTGCGGGCCGCGCTTGCCGAGCATCTGCGCGGCGTCGTGGCCCAGGTGTTGTTGCGCAAGGCTGGCGGCGGGCGCCTGGCCGCGCGCGAGCTCGTGCTGAACACCAACGCCGTCGCCGCGCTCGTCAGCGACGGCCAGATTGCCCAGCTGCCGCGTGCCATCGACAGCGGCCGCAAGCTCGGCATGGCGCCTCTAAACGACGCGCTCGTGGCGTTTGTGCAGAGCGGCGCGGTGGACGTGCGGGAAGCCTATCGCAAGGCCGACGAC
>JANORI010000639.1:0-6676 GCA_031415235.1 Acidobacteriota bacterium
CGGTTCACGGCCCCGACGGCATGACCGGCGAGTTCGAGGTGCCGCTACGCGGCGCGCACAACGTGCGGAACGCCCTGGCGGCCGTGGCTGTCGGCCACGAGTGCGGACTCGGCGTCGAGGCGATTCGCACGGGGCTCGCCACCTTCGTGGGAGTCAAGCGCCGGCTGGAGAGAGTCGGGGCACGGCGCGGTGGCCCGCCACGTCGCGCCCTCGGACAGGCCGAACGTCTGCACGCGGCAGCGCGCGTGCGCGCCCAGGGCCGCGGCGTCCGGACTGTCGGCCCCGAGCAGCGTCAGCCCCCGGCCGGGCACGAGCATCACGAACCGCGCGAAGGCCAGCCTGACGGCCGCCAGGTCGGGATAGATGTCCGCGTGGTCGAACTCCACGTTGTTGACGACGGCGATGTCGGGCAGGTACTTCAGGAACTTCGCCGTCTTGTCGAAGTACGCGCTGTCGTACTCGTCGCCCTCGATCACGAACGCCCGGCCGCCCCCGACGCGGTAACTGGCGCCGCCGTCGCCGAAGTTCTTGGCGATGCCGCCGACCAGCATCGACGGGTCCGCGCCGCCGCTCGTGAGCACCCAAGCGGCAAGTGACGTGGTCGTCGTCTTCCCGTGCGTGCCCGTCACCACAATCGCATCGGCGCTCCACAAGAACGTATCGCGAATGGTTTCGGGCAACGACGCATACCGGATCGACCGGTCGAGCACGGCCTCGAGCTCGACGTTGCCCCGCGAGATCGCGTTTCCGACGACGACCAGATCGAGGTCGTCGGTGACATGGGCGGCGCCGTATCCATGGAGGATCGGAATGCCCTCGCTCGCCAGGAAGTCGCTCATCGGCGGATACACGTGCTCGTCAGATCCTTGCACGTGGTCGCCGCGCGACTTCAGCAGCGCAGCCAGCGTGGCCATGGCCGTGCCGCAGATGCCAATGAGGTGGACGCGCCGGGCCATCAGCAGACCGCAGGTTCTTCAATCGACAGGGCCGGCGCGGCGCCGGCCAACAGGCGCGCCGACACGCCTAACGGCAGCGTCAACGCGGCCCCGACCGTATGGCCTGACGGGAAGCCGAACACGACGGGCCCGGGAAAGTGGGCGAACATGTCGCGCAGCACGGCCCGCGCCGTCGGCCCGCCACCGCCCTCGTCGCATCCCGGGAACGTGCCCAGCACGACTCCCGTCACATGACGGAACATCCCGGCTTGATGGAGTTGCGTGACCAGACGATCGATGCGATACGGCCGTTCACCCACGTCCTCGAGAAACAGTACGCTCGGCTCCCTCGGAAGGCACGCGAAGGGCGTGCCCAGCAGTGACGCCAATTGGGAGAGCGTACCGCCCACGAGCACGCCGGCGGCCTCCCCGGGCCGAAACACCTCGAGTCCGGCCGGTGCCAGCGTGCCCATGGCCACGGGCTGCGTCACGGCAGCGAGAAGCGACGCCCGATCGTAGCCCGCGTGTCCCTGCGCCAGGCGCCCCTCGACCATCGGGCCGTGAAACGCCACCACGCCGTGCGCGATCTGCCACGCCAGCAGCGCCGTGAGATCGCTGTAGCCCACAAACACTTTCGGGTCGGCGGCCAGCCACCGTGGGTCGAGCATGGGCAGGAGCTGCTGGCTGCCATACCCGCCCCGTACCGCCACGATGCCGCGAATCGTGGGGTCGCGCCACGCGTCGGCCAGCGCCGAGGCGCGCACCGCCGGCAGACCTGCGACGTAGCCATGGCGCGCGCGCACTCGGTCGTCGTAGACCGGTTCGAAACCGAGCGCGCGCAACTCGTCGGCGCCCCGTTCGAGGTCCTCGGGCTTCACGGGACTGGCCGGGGCGACCAGCGCAATGCGGTCGCCCGATTGCAGCCGTCGGGGGCGCCTGCGTCCTGACTCGGTGCGCGCATCTGCTCCGATCACGCGAACGCCGCCATTTCCGCCGCGACGATCTGATGCTCTTCGCAGCCCACCACGCCGCGCCAAGCCCGCAAGCGTTCGCGGATGGGCGGAGTCGGGACGCCGCTGAGAAAGCGCGTCTTTGCACGCGCCAGCCGCGCCAACGCGTCGTCGACGCGCGCCAGTGGCAGCGTGCCCGACTCCACCGCCTTCACAAGCGCCTCGAGCGTGGCGGCCTGCACATCGACGTTGCCACTGCACACGAGGACCGCGTCACACCCGGCGGCGATCGCGGCCACGGCCGCCTCGGGCGGCGTCCACGACTTGGCGATGGCCCCCATGTCGAGGTCGTCGCTGACCACGACGCCAGGGAAACCCAGCTCGTCGCGTAGCAGGCGCAGCACCGCGGGTGACAGCGTCGCGGGCCGCGCGTCGTCAATCGACGGCACGACCACATGGGCCGTCATGATGAAGGCCACACCCGCCTCGATAGCCGCCCGGAACGGCTGGAACTCAACAGCCCGCAAACGGTCCGGCGCGTGGTCGACACACGGGAGCTCCAGGTGTGAGTCGACCGTGGTGTCGCCGTGGCCGGGGAAATGCTTTCCACACGCCGCCACGCCCGCGGCTTGAAGTGCGGTGATGATCGCCACGCCGAGTGCCGACGCCGTCTCGACGTTGGCCGAGAGCGCTCGATCGCCGATGACTGGATTGCTCGGATTGGAGTTCACGTCGAGCACAGGCGCAAAGTCGAGCGTCACGCCTACAGCCCGCAACTCCCGGGCCAGGGCTACGGCAAAGCGAGTCGCCAGTTCCGCCGACGGCGCGCGGCCCAGCGCGGCCATGGGCGGCCACACCGTGAAGGGCGCCCGCAGCCGCGCCACCCGGCCGCCCTCCTGATCCACGCTCACCCAGGTGGTGGATTCAACCCCGAGTGTCTCGCTGGCGAATGCCAGTTCGAGCACCTGCTCAGGGCTCTCGACGTTGCGCGCAAAGAGGATGACACCACCGAGATCGAACTCGCGTGCCAGCGCGCGCAGTTCCACTGTGACCTCGCGGCCGGGAAGACTTCCGATGAGCAACTGACCGATGCGGCGACGGACTGGGACCGGCATGAGTGTGGGAGCATTATAATTCCGCCGTGACCGTTACCGCTTCGGCCCCGACGCGCGTCGATCTCGCCGGCGGCACCATCGACATCTGGCCGCTCTACTTGTTTCACCCGGGCGCCCAGACGCTCAACGCCGCCATCAGCCTGCGCGCCCGCGTCCACCTCGAGCCGCGCGCCGACGGGCGGCTGGTGCTGGCCTCGGCCGACCTGGGCGTGTCGACCGGCCCAATGGACTACGACGACCTCCCCACCGACCCGACCCTGCCGCTGCTGGCGAAGCTGGCGCACGCCTTCGGCGCGCGTGGCGTCACGATCACGACCGGCAGCCAGGCGCCCGCTGGCGCCGGCATCGCCGGCTCTTCGGCACTGAACATCGCCCTGTCGGCCGCGCTGGCCCGATGGACTGGTCGGCCGCTCGAGGACATCGACCTGCTCGAGATCGCCAAGAACGTCGAAGCCCAGGTGATCGGCGTGCCCACTGGACTGCAGGACTACCGGCCCGCACTCTACGGCGGCGTGGCCGCAGTCGAACTCGGCGTACACGGCGCCCGGCGCGTGGCTCTCTTTGTCGACCCGGTGCAGCTCTCAGCACGACTCGCCCTGTGCTACACCGGCGTGCCCCGGCAGTCCGGCATCAACAACTGGGAGGTCACCAAGCGCCGGATCGACGGCGACGCCGAGGTCATTCGCTGCTTCACCGAGATCGTGACGGCGACGCAGGCCATGCGCGCGGCGTTGGAACGCGGCGATTGGCGCGCGGCGGGCGCGTCTCTGGCCGCGGAGTGGCAGACGCGTAAGCGGCTGGCGCCCGGCGTCACGACGCCCGAGATCGACGCCTTGCTGGCGTCGGCCATCGCCGCCGGAGCCTGGGCCGGCAAGGTGTGCGGCGCCGGTGGCGGCGGCTGCGTGTTTGCGCTGGCGCCGCCCGAGGCCACTGAGGCGGTGCGACAGGCCTGGGCCCGCAGTGGCGCCACGGTGCTCGACGCCGCTGTCGAGTCTCACGGCGTCATTGTGACCGAGGAACCCTGAGATGCCTCGTACCCCGGATGCCGCCGACCAGATCAAACACCTCTACTTCGGCGCCACGAAAGCGACCATCGCTGTGGACCTCGAGCGGGCCATCGTACTGCTCATCTCGCTCGAGTCCGACCAGGCGCGTCAACGCGTCGCCGTCTACATGGACGGACTCTCGCAGATGCGCTCGGAGTGGGGCATCACGCCTGCGGCCGCGCCAGCCACGCCACCCGCAGCCCGACCTTGGCATGCGACCCGCGTCCGCCCGCCACGGCGCGTCGGCTCTAAGCCCCGGACGCCTTGACCATCCGCTTGCGCGCCGCCAATCTCAGCGGTTCCGGAATGTTCCGATCGACGGCGAGCGATCGCACGTCGCGGTCCACGAGCCGCTGCATGAGGTTCAGCGACATCGCCACCGGCGTCTTGGGATTCTTCACCAGCGCGTGCGCCACGGCGTAGTTCTTGACCCAGCCGCGGTTCTGCGCGATGGCGCGCAGCACGTCATCCGACACGTTGGTCATCTTGGCGAAACGCTCAACCTCCGAGGTCGAGAGCTTGGGCGACGACAGCACGGCCGAGGCCACCATCTTGTTGGGATCGCGAATGAGCAGGGCGCGGGCTTCCCGCGACCCCTTCATCGCCGCGCGCACCCGCTCCACGATGCCCATCTGCTGGATCTGTTGCGTCATCGACAGGATGTCGATGTCACCCTCCGCACCTTCGACACCTGTCGAGGGGGAGGCCTCGTCGGACATGTCCACCAGAGGCGCATCGCTGTCGCTCTCGCCGTTGGCCGCGCCCCCTGCCGGGGTGATGCCGCGCGCGCCAAAGAACCGCAAGAGATCCGCGGGCGTGTCCGTGCGCGCCAGCACCGCGGCGATCGCGACCGCGGGAAGGGCCGCCAGCGTACGCTCGGCCGTCGCCCGCACGTCCTCATCAGCGTCGTCGACGAGCATCGCAAAGAGCGCCAGCTGCTCTTGCCCGCGCGGAGCGACGAGCCCGGCCGCGGCGTCCAGGCGCACCTGTTTGGGGACATCGGTGCGCCGGAACGCATCGACCAGCGGGCTCCGCATGCCGACATCCACTACGAAGCCCTCCAGAGGTCGATGACCCGCGCCTGCGCGACCGCCGCGTGGTCTCGAATGGGAACGGCGGCGCCCGCAGTGCCGCGCTGCCTCCACTGCAATACCACGATCGCGAGCAGCACGATCACCGCGGCGATCAAACCGACGACCAGCCACGGCGAAATATCCGAGGTGCGTGACACGCGCATGGTCGCATCGGCGACGGGCCCAGTGTGGCGGCCGGGCGGCGGAAGGTCGTCGGGATGGCGTTCGAGGAAGGCCAGCAGCGTGGCCTCGGGATCGAGTCCGATCTCCTGTGCGTATGCCCGGACGACTGACCGTCGAAAAATGCCTGGCGGCAGCCGGTCCACCTGGTTGCGCTCGAGTGCGTCGAGGGTGCGAACGCCGAGCTTGGTCACGTCGGCGACCTCGCGCAGGGAACGGCCGGCCGCCTCCCGCTTTGCGCGCAGGACGAGACCCAGATCGTCAGTCGGCTCCACTTCCTTGCACCCTCTGTTCTTTTGTTTTCCGAGTGACTGCTAGAACCCGTGATCATAGGAGACCTCGTCGCCGTCGTCAACGACCGCGCGCAGGTCCCGCATCGCCCGCATCACCCCGTCGCCGGCGCCCTCATCGGCCCGCGGCAGCACCCAGCCGATGGCGGCGATGCCGACCGCGCCTGTGGCGGTCACGGCTAACCAGTCGGCCTCGGTCACTCCTCCGATGGCAAACACGGGTCGCGTACTCGCCGCGACGACGCGCGCGAGCCCAGCCATGCCCAGTCTCGGCGTGCCAGGGTCCTTCGAGATGGTGTCGCGCACGGTGCCGGCCAGCAGCGCGTCTACCGCGCCCGCGCGTTGTACCTCGGCCACGCCGTGGGCCGCCCCCGAAATCCACGTGGCCCGCGGCAGCAATGGTCGGAGCCGTTCGACCGGCATCGAGGCGCCCTTGAGGTGCAGGGCAATGCCGGCCGCCGCTGCCACGTCGGCGCGGTCGTTGACCACGATTCGCACGCGGCCACGCGACACGGCGCTCAACGCCTGCACGAGCGTCAGCAACGCCGTGCCGCCAAGGTCAGGCTCCCGCACCTGGAAGAACTCGACTCCACTGGCGCCTGCGGCCTCCACTTGTTCGCTGAGCAGCGCCACCGCGTCGGCGAGGGGGCGGCGCAGTGCGGCGCACAGACGATGGCGGTTACTTACGATGCCGACCCGCGGTTGCGCCAACCGCAGCCCCTGCGAGGATGACGCCGCCTTGGTCACGGGGTCGAACGGCGCCGCACGAGCAGCGCCAGGTCGGCCAGCGCGGCGACGAGATTGACCGCACCCAGGCCAGTGACGGCGCCGCGCATGTAGTTGTTCGTGACGACCGCATTCACGATTGGGGACATCTGCGCAAAGTAGTTGCGCTCCCAGTACGCGGACCAGGGAACGACGATCAGCAGCAGACCCAGCTCGACCAGCAGCGCGATGATCAGGAGTCGGCGCACGAGGCGCCTACCCTTGAACCTGCACGCGGCTCAGGCGCGCCAGGCGAGCCGGCACGTCGCGATAGGCGCCCGCGTCGGCGTCGAGCTCGCCGAAGACCGCCAGGGCGCGCGCC
>JANORI010000640.1:0-5322 GCA_031415235.1 Acidobacteriota bacterium
CTCCTCGCTCACGTCGTCGATCGCGGACAGCATGCTGTCGAGCGTCTCGCTCTGATCGCCGTAGATATCCTGGCGCGCCAGATGGGACATGCGGCTCGAAGTGCTCTCGAGCCCCAACATGAGGCTGCCCTTCAAGTGATCCTTCGCCCGCTGTAGTTCGCCGGGCGCGAGCGCCTCGACCTTCAGGCGGCGCAGCTCGCCCACAACGACATCGACGAGCTCGGGCACGGCGTCGTTGGCGCAGCCGGCGTAGATCGAGGCGACCCCCGCATCGCGATAGGCGCTCAGGCTCGAGAACACGGAATAGGCGAGCCCCCGCTTCTCGCGTACGTTCTGGAACAGACGCGAACTCATCGACCCGCCAAGCATCGTGTTGAGCGCCAGAGCGACGTAGCGGTCCGGATCCCCGTAGGTCAAGCCGGGAGCGCCGAAACAGACGTGACTCTGCTCGAGGTCCTTGCTGCGCAACACGATCTCGGCCGCCGCGCCCGGGGCCGTGCCGCGCATGGCCGACCCCTGCGACGACGTGCCCGAGAAGGCCCGCTCCACGAGGTCGCGCACGCGCGCGTGCTCAATGTTGCCGACCGCCGCGACGATGAAGTTCTCCGCGACGTAGGCGTCGGCGAAGTACGCCCGCAACGTGTCGCGATCGAGCCGAGACACCGTGCCCGGCCGACCGAGGATCGGCCGTCCGAGGGGATGGTCCGGCCAGAACGAGGCGGCGAAGATCTCGTGCACGAGATCGTCGGGAGTGTCCTCGACCATCTTGATCTCTTCGAGCACGACCTTCTTCTCGCGCTCGATCTCTTCGGCATCGAACGCCGGCGAAGTCACGAGGTCCGACAGGACGTCCACGGCAAGCGGCAGGTGCTCGTCGAGCACCTTGATGTAGTAGCCGGCGTATTCCTTCGAGGTAAAGGCGTCAAGGTGGCCGCCAATCGAATCGACCTGCTGAGCGATGTCTTCGGCGGAACGTCTGCTGGTGCCCTTGAAGAGCATGTGCTCGACAAAGTGCGCGATGCCTTCGTGCTCCGCAGGCTCGTGGCGCGAGCCCCGCGTGAGCCAGACGCCGATGCTCACCGAGCGCACGTGCGGCATGCGTTCGGTGACCAGGCGAAGCCCATTCGGCAGGACTTCCCGTTGGATGGCGGTGGCGGACACGGTGACGGGCGGACCTCTCAAGTTGATGACGCTAACTTATTGACCAGGAAGGAATTAGCTTCAATCATATCACGCGATGCAGGGGCGCGCAAGCGTGGGGATCCGCGCGCCGAGGCGGGCGCGCGCCGATGCTACACTGAAGGTTCCGGCGCACGTCAAGGACGGCGCGCCAGATACCCCGTGGAACCCCAGTCCTCGACCGACCTCGCCGCCCTGACGCTGCCCGCGCTCGAACGCCTCATCGAGTCGCAGGGATTGCCGCGGTTCCGGGCGCGTCAGATCTTTCAATGGGTCTGGAAGCGCGGCGCAACCGACTTCGACGGCATGAGCGACCTGGGCCGCGACCTGCGCGCGCAGCTGTCCGAGCGGTTCCGCATCGACACCCCGGCGATCGTGCGTCACGCACACTCGGAAGACGGCACCCAGAAGCTCGTGCTGGCACTGGCCGATCGCCGCCAGATCGAGTGCGTCTACATCCCGGATACCCCGGCGCAGACATTCTGCGTGTCCACGCAGGTCGGCTGTGCCATGGGGTGCGCCTTCTGCCTGACCGGCAAGATGGGGCTGGTGCGGCATCTGACGGCAGGCGAGATCGCCGGACAGGTGCGCGTGCTCGCCGCGGCCACCGGGTTGCTCGACGCGCCGTTCAACATCGTGCTGATGGGGATGGGCGAGCCCTTGCACAACTACGACGCGACGATGCACGCGCTCGCTCTCCTCAATGACGAACACGGGCTGGCCGTATCGCCGCGCCGCGTGACCCTGTCCACGGTGGGTCTCGTGCCGATGATCGACAAGCTCGCCACCGAACCGCTGATGCCCAACCTGGCGATCTCGCTCCACGCCACGACCGAGGAACAACGCGCCGCCATCGTGCCGCCAAGTAAGAAGTACGGCTTGCACGCGGTCATCGACGCCTGTAAACGCTTCCCCGTGCGAAAGCGCAGCCGCATCACCTTCGAATACGTGCTCCTCGACGGCGTCAACGACACGCCGGCCGATGCCCGCCGGCTGGTCAAGCTGCTCGATGGCGTCAAGGCCAAGGTGAACCTGATTCCGCTCAACGCGGCGCCGGGCATCCCCTTCGGGCGTCCGTCCGACGATCGCGTCAATGCATTTGCACGTATCCTGGCCGACCGGAACGTCACCGTGTCGGTGCGCAAGAGCCGGGGCCGCGACATTCGCGCCGCGTGTGGGCAGCTCATCGTCGAGGGCGGACGCGCGCAGAGTGCCGCCCAGGCGCTGGCCGCCGAGCTCGCATGAGGGGCTGGCCGTTCACGCTCGCGACACGACTCGCCGCAATGACGATGGCGGCGCTATGTGCATGTGCGTGCGGCGGCGAGCCGCAGTCCTTACGCATGCTGCTTCGGCAGCTCGACGGAGTGTCCGACCCGGCCGCGAAGTCGGCTGCCGTCGAGCGGTTCCTCGAATCACGGGGCGCCAACCCGATCGTGGAGCAGAACTCGCGCCTGGTGTTCTTCGTGCGCGACGATGCCTCAGGGCGCACGCCGCGGGTGGTCGGCGACTTCAACACCTGGGCGATGACGCCGCAGGGCTACGACGCAAAGGCCGGCACCCCGACGCGCATTGCCGGCACGCCATGGTCGTATCTCGAAGGCACGGCGTTTGCGAACGCCCGTCTCGAGTACACGTTTCTCTTCGACAAGGACGCCACGACCGACCCGCGGAATCTCCGCACCGTCCGCACGTTCACGGGTCTACGTTCCGAGATCCGGATGCCGTTCTTCTCCAGCCATCTTGAAGTCGACGACCCGGCGCCGGCGCCGGCCGGACGCGTCACCGAAGAGACGGTGACGAGCCGGGCCCTGAAGGGCTCGCGCCGCGTGTGGACGTACGTGCCCGCCGGATATGACGCGTCAAACGACCTGTACCCGACGGTGTACTTCCTGGACGGTGGCAACTACGTTGACTGGATGGCGGTGCCGTCGGTGCTTGACCGCCTGATCGAAGCCAAACGGATTCCGCCGGTGATTGCGGTATTCGTCGAGCCGGGCAGCCGTCAGGAGGAATACTCCCGTAGCCCCGCCTGGCGCGCGTTTGTCGCGAGCGACCTCGTCCCGTTCGTCGACGGCAAGCTGCGCACCTTCCCTGCCCCCGACCAGCGCGTGATCTTCGGCAGTTCGCTCGGCGCCTATGGCGCGCTTGACCTGGCCGTTGAGCATCCGGGCGTGTTCGGGCTGTGCGCCGCCATTGCGCCGCCCGCGCAGGCCGCCACGCTCATCACCAATCAGCCCCAGGGGCAGCGGGCAGTGTTCGGGTCTTCTTCGTGCTCGGCGCGACCTACGACACCGACGTGAAGGGCGCCCGCACGTTACGCACGGCGCTCGAAGAAGCCCGGGCCGATGTGACCTACGAGGAAGTGCCCGAAGGTCACGCGGCCGAGACGTTCCGCGCACACATCGACGACGCACTGAAGGTTCTAGTGCCATCGCCCCCTCCGTCGTAGGGCGCGAACCCTGTCAGACCATCGGCTCGTCGGCTAGGCAACCAGCAGCCGCGCGTAACGAGGGCCTACAATTTCATGGCCGCTCGGGCGGCGGCAGCGGGCGCAGCGCGCGGGCGCCGATGTCGGACCGGCGCTGCAGCCCATCGAACCCGATACAGTCGGCCGCGGCATAGGCCGACCGAATCGCCTCCGCGTAGGTGCCAGCCCGGCCGACGACGGTCAACACACGGCCGCCAGCCGTGACGAGCTGGCCATCGCGCGCGGCCACGCTCGCAAAGCGGAGCAGCGCATCGGGGTGTTCCGCGGCGACTCGTTCGAGGCCGCCGATGACCTGTCCGGTCTCGGGATGGCTGGGGTACCCGGCAGAGGCCAGGACCACCCCAACTGCGACGTCGCTGGAAAAGACGGCGCGAGCGGGAAGGGCGGCATTGGTACTGGCCGCAAGCAACAGGGAGGCCAGCGGCTGGGCCAGCAACGGCAGCACGACCTGCGCTTCGGGATCGCCGAAGCGGCAATTGAACTCGATGACCTTGGGGCCGTCGGCCGTGAGCATCAGCCCGCAGTAGAGGAAGCCCACGAAAGGCGTGCCCTCGGCCGCCATGCCCGCCAGCACCGGCATCACCACCTCGTGGTCGATCCGCGCCCGGAGCGGGTCGGTCATCAGCACGCTCGGTGCGAACGCACCCATCCCGCCCGTGTTGGGGCCGTGATCTCCGTCAAGCAACCGCTTGTGATCTTGGGCGGAGCCGAAGGCCACGAAGCGCTCGCCGGCGGCGATGACGAAGTACGACAGCTCTTCACCGATCAAGCACTCTTCCAGCACGACACGCGCGCCGGCGGCGCCGAACACGTCGTCGATCATGGCGGCGCGCACGGCGGCTTCGGCGGATGAACGATCGGGGGCGATGACCACGCCCTTGCCCGCGGCGAGCCCATCCGCCTTCACCACCACGGGCCATCCCAGTTGTCCGGACGCAAGCGCGCGCATCGCCTCGCCGGCCGTGTCGCACACAACTGATGCAGCCGTTGGCACGCCGTGCCGTGCCATGATGCCCTTGGCGAAGGCCTTGCTCGTTTCGAGCTGAGCGGCGGCCCTCGTCGGTCCGAAGATCGGGCGACCGGCACGGAGAAAGCGGTCAACGACCCCGGCGGCAAGCGGAGCCTCGGGGCCGACCACGGTCAGGTGGGCGCCAATGGAGTCCGCCAGCGCCAGTACCGCCTCAGGATCGGTGGCATCCAGCGGCACGACGGGCACGTCGCGGGCGATACCGGGGTTGCCAGGAGCACACACCACCGCGGTACCCGGTTCGGAGGCAATCTGGCGCGCCAGGGCGTGTTCACGCGCGCCGCCGCCGACTATCAGGACCTTCATCCGATTATCTGCCGTATTTGCAGCTACTTGCAGGAAGGTTGCGTAATCGTGCACATCGGCAACATTGGGGCGTCGATGGGCAAAACCGTGTGATAGCCTAGCATATTCACCCCCAGGGCTCGTGAGCTCTCAGGGGAATGCCAATGCGGGAGGAGGTGAATTCGAGATGGCCGAGGTGAAAATCCAGGAAGGCGAGTCCATTGAGTCGGCCCTGCGCCGCTTCAAGCGCAAGGTGCAACAAGAGGACATCATCAAGGACATCAAGAAGCACTCCTTCTACCTGAAGCCGGGCGACAAGCGCCGGGCCAAGCAGGCGCTGGCG
>JANORI010000641.1:0-4524 GCA_031415235.1 Acidobacteriota bacterium
GGTTGTTGTTGAGCCGCGGCTTCTGGTCGAAGTCCACGAGGATGCTGGCGATGATCCGCTGCTTACGCTCGCCAGCGCTCATCAGCTCTTCCATCGTGGCCCATCGGCTTCGCAGCCTGGCCTTCTGGAAGTTGTTGAGCCCCCTGGTCTTCTGCTCGAACCAGCGGTCGATGGCGGCCTGCGAGGTGAGCTGTTGGGGCACGTCGCGTGCCTCGTACTTCAGGTCGAGGATGACGCCGTCGGCCACGCCCTGATGGAACTTGTAGGTGTGGATGTAGGTGCCGAACACGTCGCGGGTCATCTGCTTGTCGCGGCGCAGCAGCGGCGTGCCCGTGAAGCCGATGAAGATGGCGCCTTCGAGCCAGCGCTTCATCTGCTGATTCATGTTGCCGCCCTGGGTGCGGTGGCACTCGTCCACGAATACGTAGAAGCGCCCCTGCACCGGGGGCGGAGGACCATCGAGGTCTTTCGGGTCGAACTTGTGGACCAACGCGCAGAGCAACCGAGGCGTGGCCGCGCCCAGCTTCTGCACGAACTCCGCGCGTGATGTGATGCGCGGCGATTTCGAATCCCCGCCGATCACGCCGGCGTTCCGCATCACGCCTTCGATCTGCTTGTCCAACTCGTCGCGGTCAGTGACGACGAGGATGCGCGCCTCGGGGTCGTGCTCCAGCAGCCACTTGGCGAGCAGCACCATCAGGATGCTCTTGCCGCTGCCCTGCGTGTGCCAGATGACGCCGCCCTCGCGTGTGGCGATACGCTGCTGCGCCGCCTTGAGGCCGTAGTACTGATGCGGCCGGGGCACCTTCTTGTGGCCGGCGTCGAAGAGCACGCAGTTCCGGACCAGGTCGAGCAGCCGCTCCTTGCTGCACAGTTGCGCCAGCGGGCGATCCAGCAGCGCACCCGGAGCGGGCGAGCTGCCGACATCTGCAGGTGCCTCGTCCTTCCACTCGACGAAGAACTGCTCCGGCGTGCCGGTGGTGCCGCAGCGCAGTCCCTGCGCATCGTTTCCCGCCAGCACGAGTTGCACCGTGCTGAAGAAGCCCTTGTTGAAGATCTCTTCCTGATTGGTGATGAGCTGACGCACACCGTCTGCCACTTCCACCGAGCTGCGCTTCAGCTCAATCACCGCGACGGCGATGCCGTTCAGGTAGAGCACGATGTCTGGCCGCCGCTCGTGGCCGCCCTTGAGCGTCACCTCCTCGGCCAGCGCGAAGTCGTTGCGGTCGGGATTGTCCCAGTCAACCAGATGCACAGTGTCGTGCGCCTGCCCAGCGGCCACCTGCACCTGCACGCCGTAACGCAGCAGCTGATAGGTGCGCAGGCTGGCCTGATACAGCGTGATGCCGGTGGAGTCTGCCGCCACCTCCAGCTTCTGCAGCGCGGCCGCGATGTGGGCCGCGGAGTAGCCGCGCGCTGCGAGGTTCTCGCGCAGAATGGCGGATTCGACGGCGCGATTGCCCTCGCGCGTATGCCAGTCACCCAGGTAGCGATAGCCAAGGACGCCAGGCCCTTCGACGGGGCTCAGGGCGAGCCGAGCCGGGTCGGTGAAGAGTTTAACGACACGTCGCTGGGTGTGACGCTCGGGGCGAGGAATATCAGGCATCGCAGGTTCTAGACGGTCCAGAGCCGCGCGAGCGGCATGGCGAGGTGTCGCTCGTCGCCGAGCGAGAACGCACTGTTGCCGGCGTAGAGCAGCACGCCACCTTGATAGTCCGCGCCGCACTGCTCGGCCAGCCGACGCAACCCCGCCCCGTCCGACGGCGTTGCCGTGACCGACGACTTCACCTCGACGCCCCAGGTCTGGCGGCCACGGGTGATGACGAGATCGACCTCCACCTGGTCCTTGTCACGGTAGTGCCAGAAGCGGAGGTCGGGATCGGTCCAGCCGGCTTGGGCCGCGAGCTGCTGCACCACCCACGACTCCAGCAGATGCCCGAAGCGCTCACGCTCCCGGCTCCAGTCCGAGGCGGTGACTCCGGTGAGGGTGGCGGCGAGCCCGCTATCGACCACATGCACCTTCGGCGACTTGATCAGGCGGCTGGCCGGGTTGCGATGCCAGGGCGGCAGGCGGCGCACCAGATACAGGCGTTCGCACACGGCGAGGTAGTGCTCGACGGTCTCGCGCCGGAGGTCGAGATCGTTGCCCAGGCTGGACACGTTCAGAAGCTGCGCCGTGCGCAGCGCAAGCAGCTCGAGCAGGCGTCCCACCGCTGCCGTGTCTCGCACCCGTGCGACGTCGTGTACGTCGCGCTCCAACAGCAGGCGCAGATACTGGCGGTGCCAGGCGCGGGCACGAACCGGCGAGCGTGCCACGGCTTCGGGAAAGCCACCTGCTACGATGCGCCCGGTCAGGGCGAGCGGCGCCTCCGGGGCGGATGCAGCGACCGCTGGCACGAGGCGCCCGCCAAGCAACGCGTCGAGGAACCGACCGGGCGCGCGTGCCTGCTCGGCAGCCGTCAGGGGCTGGAGCTGCACGACTTCCATGCGCCCGGCCAGCGAATCGCCAAGGCCTGGCACGAGCAGCAGATTGGCTGATCCCGTGAGCACGAACCGGCCGGCCCGTCGGTCGCGGTCCACCGCGAGCTTGAGCGTGCGCAGCAGCTCCGGCACGCGCTGGACTTCGTCGAGGATCGCCCGTGGCGGCAGCGCAGCCACGAACCCGGTCGGGTCGGCCTGCGCGAAGGCGAGCGTCGCCTCGTCGTCGAACGTGACGTAGGCGTATCGAGGTTCGAGCGTGCGCACCAGCGTGGTCTTGCCCGACTGGCGCGGGCCGAGCAGGCAGACCACCGGCGTGTCGCGCAGGGCGGCCGTGAGTGCCTTCGCGAGCGGCCGAGCGTACAGCGTCACCCGCGACCGTCCATTTGTCGGTTAGCGTAGCGTCCATTTGTCTATTTCGCAAGCGGCCGATTGCCGGTCTGGCGGACGACTCCCTGTGGTTCCGCGTCCCGACGCTCAGGCGCGCCGCGTCAGGCGCGGGGCTCGCCTTGCGGCAGCGGCTGCGCCGGTTCAGCTTCGTCAGGGATAACTTGCGCGGGCCGGCCGTCCTGCCAGATCACAGCGTACTGGCCCAGACGCCGCTTGCGTTCGAGGGCCTCGGCCACGGCCTGGCGCAGCGAGCCTAGGGCGCGCTCCGTTTCGGGGGACAAAGGACTCATCGCTGGGCCTCGTTGACGAGGTGCTCGTAGACCGCCTGGTTGAGAATCGTCCGCTGCTGGCCGACCTGCACGAACACCATGTCCGGGACCGGTGCGCTGTTCAGGAAGCAGCGCGTCTCATCGACCTCGCCAGCATACACGCGTAGCAGGTTCTTCAGGCTGCGCGGGAAACGACGGGCAATCGCGTCCGGCGGAATCGAGTGGCCGCCGTGCGCCACCCGCTCGGCAACGCGAAGGCCAGACATCTCCACGGAGGGCAAGGCCAGGTAGAACAGCTCGATCCGCCATCCCGCGATGCGCAGGCGCCGAACCAACCGAAGGTAGCCCCGGCCCGCCAGGGTGGTCTCGAAGGCGAAGTCACGGCCAGCGGAGATGTGATCCTCGATCTGCCTCAGGAAGAGACGGCTGGCTGTAATGGTCTGCTGCTCAGGCGCCAGCGGCGAGAGGCCGGCCGCGATCAGATCGGCGTTGACGAACGCTGTGCCGGGCGCCACCAGCGGCAGGTAGTTCAACGCGAACGTGGTCTTGCCGGCGCCGTTGGGGCCGGCGACGATGCGGCACACCGGCACTCGCGCGGGCGTCGTCATACCAGCCGGGTCCTTCCGGTGAGCAGCTCCTGCATCATCCCCTGCTTGAGCGCACGGGTCTTGCCGCGCCGGGTCTCGAGCGCCGCGAGCTCGACGTCCATGTCGGAGAGCACCTCAACAATGGCTTGTTGCTCGCCGAAGGGCGGGAGTCTGAAGACGAACTTCTTCATGTCCGTACCGTACAGGTGAAACACCGTTGTTCCTGTGACGAGACGGAGTACTTGATTCTCCTCTCGCCGAATCAGGTAACTGAGGAACGTGCCTGAAATCAGTGACGGGTCGGTGCGGATCACTAGAATATCGCCACCCAGTACGACATCAGCGGGCACCACGCAGCTCGCCTTGGCAAGCCCTCTCGGCGTCACGTCCGAGGTCGGCATCAGGACATCGTTTGCTCGCGAGCGGAACGCTCCCGGTGACTTCGCTGTGCGACTGATGGTCTCTTGAATCGTCTCGCCATATTGCGTGAAGAGCTCGCCGTAGTGGACGCATGGCTCTGACCCGTAGGGCGACAGCGCGCTCTTGGGCAGCCCGTTGCCCTTGTGGAAGCTCGCTACATCCCCCAGCCGTGTTTCCCCCCACTCCCCGTGGAAGCCGGGAAGGCGGGTCTGGCCGGTGAGGAGTTGCTGCATGGCGGCCCGCTTGAGGTCGCGCTTCTTGGCGATGAGCCGGTCCAGTCCGTCCAGCAGCGCATCAACATCGCTCACTACCGCCGCGATGGCGCGTTGCTCCGGGAGCGGGGGGACAGCCAGCCGGTAACCCCCGATCTGCGGCGCCGT
>JANORI010000642.1:0-4853 GCA_031415235.1 Acidobacteriota bacterium
GGGCGCGCGGGGCTCGAGGCCGATGGAGGTCGTCAGCACGCGGATGGCGTCGTCGAGACGTTTGTGCCCGGTGAGCGCGTGGCACGGACCGAGGCCGTCCTCCGTCACGCCGCGGGCGGCGCCTGCGACCCGCCTACGGACGGCCCGTGCGCAGGATCGCCATCGTCCGTTCGAGATTGCGCCGGGCGTTGACGTGCGCCGGATCGAGCTGCAACGCGCGCTCGAAGGCCGCGCGTGCGTCCAGCAACCGCGCCTGCTGGGCCAGCGCGATGCCGAGGTTGTTGTGCGCGTTGGGCGCGCGGGGCTCGAGGCCGATGGAGGTCGTCAGCACGCGGATGGCGTCGTCGAGACGTTTGTGCCCGATGAGCGCGCTGCCGTAGTTCACGTAGTACTCGGCGTTGCCCGGCTCGATGTCGATCGCCCGCTCGAAGAGCATGATGGCGGCTGACGTCTGGCCTCGCCGGTCGAGCCCCACGGCAAGATTGTTCATCGCACTGGTGTTGAACGGGTCGATGGCAAGCGCTCGCAGGTAGTGCGAGCGCGCCTCTTCCCACCGGTCTTGACGATCGAGGACCGTGCCGAGGTTGAACTCCGCCGTGGTGTCGCGCACGAGCACCGCGCGTCGCAACACCGCTTCCGCCTCCGCCGTGCGCCCAAGGTCGGCGAGCACCTTGCCCTGTTGGACCAGGGTATGGTGGTCGCCCGGTGCCAGCGTCTCGTGCATCCGCAAGTACTCCAGCGCCTCAGCCAGCTTGCCCGACGACTGCAGCATGCCCGCCATCTCCATGAGCACATTCAAGTCGCGCGGGTTGAACGAGACCGCCCGTCGCGCCAGAAACTCTCGCCACGCCCCGTCCCGGGCGCGCGTCGCGATGCCCGCGTACTTCAGCAGCATGTCGCCGTGGCGCGACTCTGCGACGAGCGCGTCGAGCAGGGGGTCGGCCGGCGGCACGAACGGCCCGTTGTAGGTGGCGTCGGGCACCGATGAGCGCCCGGCCCCGGACTCGGGGTGCCGCTCTGCCGTCCGCATCAGGGCGACCGCCGGGCCAAACGCGGGGTAGCTGTCTACCAGCACGCGAAGCGTCCGCGCTGCATCCTCGCGATCGCCGCGTTCGAGCGCCACGCGGGCGAGCCCGAGGCCGGCGTAGGCACTGAGCGGCACGACCTGGCGCGACCCGACCCCAGGCGGCGCATAGGGCGCTGCGCCCGGCGCATCTCGGGCGTGCTCGTAGGCGGCTCGCGCATCGTCGAGCCGCCGCTGCTTGAAGGCCAGCTCGCCGAGGCGAAACCACACTGGTCCGAAGTCCGGGGCGACCCCCGTCACGTGTTCGAATGCGGTTCGGGCGGCGCCCTGGTCACCCCGTTCCTCGAGCAGCAGGGCCCGCAGGTAGGTCCATCGCCATTCCGACGGCGCGACCCCTTCGACCAGCGCGTAGATCGTCATCGCATCGAGCGGGCGCAGGTTGGCGTGGTAGGTCCGCCCCAGTTCGCCCATGGAGGCGGCCGTCGGCACGGCCCGCGCGCGGGCATCGGCCTCGACGATCGCCTCGCGAATGGGGGCGGGCACCGCGCTCAAGTCGGGCAGTGCGGGCAGTCGCGCGACCCCCCCGCGTTCGGTCACGACGCCGGCAGCCACCCAGGCAATGGCGGCGGCCGCCATCACGACGGCGCCGGCCCACCAAGGCGCGCCGCCTAACGTGCGCGGGAGAGCCATTCGTTGGTCCACGCCGTAAGCCGCGACAGCCGGTCGTAGGGCCAGCTCATATGCATGCCGCCGGTCACGAGGTCGACGCGTCTGTCGCCGTTGAGGTCACCCGCGGCCAGCGTGACCAGGTGCGTGGGCGCCGATGCCACGTCGTGAATCGTGAAGGTGGCGTGTCCGTCGTTCTCGAGCCACACCAAACTCTGCGCCGCCGGATCGGCCCAGTTGTTGTAGGCGCTGACGACGGCGATGTCGAGATCGCCGTCGCCGTCGAGATCCGCGGTCTGCGGGCTCGAGGCGCCGGGGAGGTCGGCAATGCGGTGATAGGTGAACGCCACACCGCCCGTGTTCTCGAGCCACTGCAGTCCGTTCCAGCTACGCCCGGCGGTCGTGGCGTAATCGAAGGCGTCGCCGTTGCTGTAGATCACGTCGAGGTCGTGGTCGGCGTCGAGATCGGCCAGCGAGATCCAGCTCGAGCCGAAGTCCTCGTTGCTGGCGCCGAAGATTCGTATGGGCGTGAAGTGGCCTGTGCCGTCGTTCACGTGCACGTAGATCTCTTCCCACTCCTGGCTCACGAGCGTAAGGATGTCGCGGTCGCGGTCGCCGTCGATGTCGGCAATCTCCGCATTGATCGCGCCCGACAGCTCCTGCAGCAGGTGACTCTCGAAGCGCCATCCGCCGAGGTTCTCGAGCCAGCGCGTCTCGCCCTGGTCGTAGCCAAACAAGGCGACCGACAGGTCGAGGTCGCCGTCGCCGTCGAGATCGCCCGACCGGACGTCGGCAACGCGGGCCACCTTGTCGGCCACGACGTGCGGCGTGAAGCGTTGGCGGCCGTCGTTCTCGAGCAGGACGACGGCGCCGACCCGTGCGTTGTTCGGGAACAGCACGCCAAGACTGGCAACGGCCACGTCGAGGTCGCCGTCGCCGTCGAGGTCCACGACCTGCACGTGCGCAGGGCCGGGCACGTCGGCGATCGACCGCTCCGTGAACAGCCCGGCAGGGGACTGCCGCACCCAGGTGATGCGGTTGGTGGCGGCATCCGCCGCCACGATGTCGACCAGGCCGTCCTTGTCGAGGTCGGCGATCGCGACGTTGGCAATCATCGGGCGATCGTCTTTCCCCACCGCCTCGCCAATGGGACGCGCGCGCAGGAAGTCGATGCGGGGCCCGCGGGCCACTGCCGCCGTGGCCTGGATGAGGGAGGTGACGGAAGTTACGGAGCTGGTGGAGGCGGCGGAGGTAGCGGCGGCGGCGTCGGTCGTGCTGGCAGGCGCCGCCACGTCACCGACGGACAGCTCGGCGCGCCGCAATTGCACGACGAACGCGAGCATGGCGGCCACCAGGGCCGCCACGATCACGCTCGCGCCGAATCGTGTCGCCATCCGCCTCAACTACGGCGCAACCCGGCTCACTCTGGTCACGGCGATGGGCGGCGTGAGCTTCTGCGCTTCGGTGTTGGTCTTGCGATCGGCCGATGACGGCGCCTGCTGAATCTTGCGCACCACGTCCATGCCTGACACGACGCGGCCGAACGCCGCGAAGCCCTGGCCGTCGGGATTGCGCATGCCCCCGAAGTCGAGCGACGGCTGGTCGTTGATGCAGATGAACCAGCCCGAGGTGGCGCTGTCGGCGGTGCCGCGTGCCATCGACACCACGCCGTCCTTGTGCAGCAGCCCGGTGGCGTTGGTGCGTTCCAGTGCGATCGGCTCGAAGCCGGCCTTGGCCTTGTCGGCAGGCACGCCGGCCTGGATCACTTCGATCTTGATGGTGCTCTCGGGCTGGTTGTCCGGCTTCACCGTGCGATGGAAGGTACCGCCGTCGTAGTGGCCGGCATCGACGTACTTCAGGAAGTTGGCGGTGGTGTTCGGTGCCTTGGCCGCGTCGAGCTCGAGCACGATGTCGCCGAGCGTCGTCTGCACGCGCACGCGCAAGGGCTTGGCGCCCTGCGCCTCGGCGGCGGGCGCGAATGCGAGGGAGAGCACGACGGCCGCGGCCGCCGAGAGAAGTCGAATGTTGATCATGGAATCGCTCTCGAGAAACGAAGGGCGGACGCTGTGGCGCCCGCCCTTCTTCGTGAACTGACGCCCCGAGACCCGGAACCCGAGCCCCAGCTTGTTGAGCCCCGAGCCCCGAGGCTCGGGACCCGAGCCCCGATCTGTTTTCTAGAACCTGTAGGTGACCGCGAACTGGAACTGACGGCCGGGGAACACCGCCGACCCACCGGTGTGTTGCCCGAAGTTGGCGGCGCCGATGATGCCAACGTAGCCGTCGGAGGTGAGATTCCAGTTATTGAACAGGTTGAAGGCGTCGGCACGGAACTCGAGCCGGTCGCTGGCGACGGCGAAGGTGCGCGCCAGCGTGACGTCGGTGTACTTGATGAACGCCCCGCGTTCGGTGTTGCGCTCGCCGGGCCGGGCCGCCTGGCAGCCGCGGTTGCTGCACTGTGCGAGACCGGTGCCGGTGGGGAAGCCCGTGTAGCGCAGTGAATACGCCGTGCCGCTCTGCGCGTGCTGCACGCCGCTCAGACGCCAGCCGTCGAGGATGATGCCGCTGCCCGGCAGATCCCACGTGGCGCTGGCCACGAAGTTGTGCGGCGTGTCGGCGCCGGTGCGGCCGCGGTCGAGTTCCGGATCGGAGCTGTCTTCGGGCGCGAACCAGTGGTTCAGCCGATCCTCGGCCTTCGAGAGCGTGTAGGACGCCGTCAGTGTGAGGTCCTGCGAGGAATGCCGGGCCGATGCGCGCACGCCCTGATACCAGGAGCGGCCTTCGTTGGTCAAGACGTCCATGCGGCGGAACGCGTTCGGCACGGGTCTATTCGGCCGGGTGGCATCGGCCTGCGCGGTGGTGCGGAAGACCGTGGACAACGGCGCCGCTGCCATCGCCGCGTTCAGGGCGGCTTTGTCGATCGGGGCGGCCTGGTTGATGTCGAGGAAGCCGTGCTTCTGGCCCCGGTTGATGTTGGCCGCGATCTCGACGCTGGCCCGCGCGCCGATCTGGCGCTGAATCGCGACGTTGCCGGCCCAGGCGAACTCGTTCTCGAGGTCGGGCGAGATCTCCTGGATATCGCATGCCGGCAGCACGGCTCCTGGCGGGAACGCCGGCAGGGGGTTAGGGAAGGTCGGGAACAGCGGGTCGGACGGCGTGAGCGACA
>JANORI010000643.1:0-12629 GCA_031415235.1 Acidobacteriota bacterium
CGGTGCGATCTACGGGCTCTACACCTCGATGGCCTACATGGCGGTACTGCCGGGCGGGTGGATCGCCGATCGTCTGATCGGGCAACGGCGCGCCGTGCTCTACGGCGGCATCATCATCTCGAGCGGCCACTTCGCCATGGCGGTGCCGTCGCTCGTCACGTTCTACCTCGGGCTCGTGCTGATTGTGATTGGCACAGGGCTGCTCAAGGGCAACGTGAGCGTGATCGTCGGGCAACTCTACACGGCCGAGGACCACCGGCGCGACGCCGGCTTCTCGATCTTCTACATGGGCATCAACCTCGGGGCGTTCCTCGCCCCGCTCATCTGCGGCTACCTGGGCCAGCGTGTGAGCTGGCACGCGGGCTTCGCGGCGGCGGGCTTCGGCATGGCCATCGGCGTGGTGCAGTACGTGCTCGGCGGCCGTCATCTCGGCGACACGGGCCTGCATCCGGTGCCGGCGGCGTCGCCGCAGGCCGAGGCCGCGCTGCGGTCGAAGACGGCGCTGTGGGGCGGGCTGTTCCTCGCGCTGCTGGCCGTGGTCGGGATCGGCGGCTACACCGGTGCGCTGCCGATTACCGCCGTGGGCGTGGCCGATGCGGCCGGGGTCGGGTTGCTGCTCTCGACCGTGATCTTCTTTGCCTGGTTGCTCACGAGCAGCGAGTGGACGACCGGCGAGCGCAAGCGGCTCGTCGTCGTCGCCGTGCTGTTCCTGGCGGCGGCGCTCTTCTGGTCGGTGTTCGAGCAGGCCGGATCGACGCTGAATCTGTTTGCCGACCAGGCCACCCGCACTGAGTTTCTCGGCGTGTCCTTTCCGAGCAGCTGGTTCCAGAGCGTGAACTCGTTCTTCATCTTCACGCTGGCGCCGGTCTTCGCGTGGCTGTGGGTGAAGCTCGCCGCGCGCGGGCAGGAGCCGTCGAGTCCCGGCAAGTTCGTGTTCGGGCTCGTGTGTGTCGGTCTCGGGTTCGTCATTCTCATGGGGCCGGCGAGCGCCTCGGCCGGCGGCGACAAGGTGAGCCCGATGTGGCTGGTGCTCACCTACCTGCTGCACACGATTGGCGAGTTGTCGCTGAGCCCGGTGGGCCTGAGTGCGATGACACGGCTGGCCCCGGCGCGCATCGCCGGACTCGTGATGGGCGTGTGGTTCCTGGCCACGTCGGTGGGCAACTTCATCGGCGGCCGCGTGTCAGGCTTCTATGAATCGATGGCCCTGCCGACGCTCTTCGGCACGGTGGGCGGCTTCGCCATCGTGGCGGCGGTGATTCTGCTGGTGTTCGTGGGTCCGATGCGCCGCATGCTCGAGGCCGAGCCGGTGGCGGAAAGGTCGTAGCTGGTCCTCCTCCTGTCGGTCTACGACCTCGGGCGCCAGCCAGTCGGGATCGCGACGCCGGCGGCGTGGCTGCGGCACGCGGGCATCGACGTGCGCGTGCATGACCTCGCCGTCGAACGCCTGCCGGCTGACGCGCTGCAGCACGTCACGCTCATCGCCGTATCGCTGCCGATGCACACGGCCACGCGTCTGGCGCTGCCGGTGATGGCGGAATTGCGGCGCCGCCTGCCGGACGTGCCGATCTGCGCTTACGGGCTCTACGGGCCGCTCAACGACGCGCGCCTGCGCGAGGCCGGAGCCACGGTGGTGTTTGGGCCCGAGTGCGAGCAGGAGCTCGTGGCGCTGGCCTGTAAGGTGCACGGCCTGGCGGTGCCTGCTGACGGGCCGCGGCCGCGCGCCTCGGCCCTGGTGCCCGACCGCGCCGGCCTGCCCGCGCTCGATCGCTATGCGCAGCTGGTCTGGCCCGACGGCCATGCCAGCGTCGTGGGGGCCGTCGAAGCGACCCGTGGCTGCAAGCACGTGTGCCGGCACTGTCCGGTGGTGCCGATCTACCACGGCCGCTTTCACGCCGTGCCGATCGAGGTCGTGCTGGCCGACGTGCGCGCGCAGGTGGCGCTCGGCGCCACCCACATCACGTTTGCCGACCCCGACTTCTTCAACGGGCCCACGCATGCCGTGCGCCTCATCGAGGCGCTGCACCGCGAGTGGCCCGCGTTGACCTACGACGTGACCATCAAGGTGGAGCACCTGCGCCGGCACGACGGGCTGCTGCCGCGCCTGCGCGACACGGGCTGCGCCTTCGTCACGTCGGCGGTGGAATCCCTCGATAACCACGTGCTGGCGGCGCTCGACAAGGGCCACACGCGCGCGGATGTCGAGGCCCTGGCCGCCCGGTGCCACGAGGTGGGGCTGGCCCTGTCACCGACGTTCGTGGCCTTCACGCCGTGGACGACGCTGACCGGCTATCTCGCCTTTCTCGACGACATCGATGCCCTGGGGCTGGTCGATCACGTGGCCCCGGTGCAATGGACGCTGCGTCTGCTCGTCACGCAGGACTCAGGCCTGCTCGCGCTCGACGAGATCCGCGCGGTGGCCGGCCCCTACAATCCCGCCACGTTGACCCATCCGTGGGCCCATGCCGACCCGCGCGTCGATGCCCTGCAACGCGACGTGATGCAGATTGCCGGCGTGGCTCAGGGCCGACCGCGCCGGGCCACCTACGAGGCGATTCGCGCGCGGGCCGCCGCCGACGTGGCGGGCGCGCCTGGTCCACGCCCGGTGCTGCGGGCGCGCGCAGCGATTCCGTATCTCACCGAGCCCTGGTACTGTTGAGCGGAGCCGACGGGGGAGCAGGTGGCTCTCCTTTAGAGGCTGGGGATCGGGAGCTGGAGCTGGGAGCTGGCGCGTGCCGCGCACGCAGGCTGGCGCCTCGTTCCAGAAATGAGTGCCAGGCACACGATGAACCAGGTCACACCGAGGCCGCGCGTGCTGCTGTGCGCGACGACCACCGGCTATCAGACGCGGGCGTTCGACGAGGCCGCCTCGCGCCTCGGCGTGGACCTCGTCCTGGCCACCGACCGGTGCGACCGGCTCGACGATCCGTGGCGCGATCGGGCCATTCCCGTGCGGTTCCACGACGAGGCCGTCTCGACGGCGAGTGTGCTTCGTGCGCTGCAGGGCACGCGGCTCGACGGCGTGCTCGCGGTGGGCGACCGTCCGGTCGTGCTGGCGGCGCTGGTCGCCGAGGCGCGCCGGCTGTCGTGGCACTCGGTGGCCGGCGCCCGCGCGAGCCGCGACAAGCGGCGCTTTCGCGCGTGTCAGGGCGAGGCGGGTCTGGCCGCGCCGTGGTCGACGACGGTGCCGGCGGGGCAGGTGACGCTGCCGGCCGGCGTCAGCTATCCGTGCGTGGTGAAGCCGCTCGTGCTCTCGGGCAGTCGCGGCGTGATCCGCGCCAACGACGCCGCGGAGCTTGGCGCGGCGCTCGCGCGGGTGGGCGCGCTGCTGTCGGCGCCCGACGTCCGCGAACTGCGCGATGAGGCGGCTGACACCATCCAAGTGGAGGGCTACGTGACCGGCGACGAATTCGCCGTCGAGGGCCTCATGGACCGGGGTCGCCTGCACGTGCTCGCGATCTTCGACAAGCCCGATCCCCTCACCGGTCCCTACTTCGAAGAGACCGTGTATCTCACCCCCACCGCTCGTACGCGTGCCCAGGCACTGGCGATCATTCCGGCCGTGACGCGCACGGCACACGCCGCCGGACTCTGGCATGGGCCCGTGCACGCGGAGTGCCGCGTGTCGATGGCAGACGTCGTCGTGTTGGAGGTGGCCGCGCGACCGATCGGAGGTCTCTGCGCGCGCGCGCTCGCCTTCGACGGTCCACGCGGTGACCGCGTGCCGCTCGAGCAGGTGCTGCTCGCGCAGGCGGCGGAGATCGGGCCGCCGTGCTGGCGACTGTCGCGCGCCGCGGCGGGCGTGATGATGGTACCGATTCCGCGCTCCGGGCTGCTGCGCGGCGTGACCGGGGAGGACGACGCGCGGGCGGTGCCGCTTGTGACCGAGGTGACCGTCACGGCGAAGGTCGATCAGCGGCTCGTGGCGCTGCCGGAGGGCGCCAGCTACCTGGGCTTCATCTTCGCGGAGGGTGACGACGACCGTGCCGTCCTTGCCGCGCTGCGTGCGGCGCACGCGCGGCTGGTCTTCCAGATCGACCCGGTGATTGACGTGCGCGCCTCGTGCGGGTGAGCGGCCGAGGCTACTTCGAGCGAGGCGGCACGTAGCCTGGCGGCAGAGCCGCGCTCTCGCCGAAGAAGAACTCCTCCATGTGTTTGAGGATGAGCTCCTGACCTTCCTTCTGCCACGGCATGAGCCGGTACTCGTTGAGGATCATCTTCTGACGCTCCTCCCAGAGTTTCCAGGCGTTGACGGACACCTCCGCGAAGATGCGCTGGCCGATCTCCCCGGGCCAGGGCGGCGCGTCGAGCCCTGGCAAGTCCTCTTGCAGTTTCACGCATCGCACCATGCGGCCGGAGCCAGGAGCAGGCACGTGGTGGTGGTGCGCGTGATCGGAATGGTCGCCACTCATAAAGGAGATTGTACCCACGAACATCGACGTGTGCTCGTCGTATCATGCAGACCATCCCCGTGACTCCAGAGGATCGCCACCGCGTCTGTTGGTATAGCCGGCGCACGCCCACCATTCCTTCGGGGCTCGGTCTTCACACGATCATGGACGGCCAGTTGCTGTACTGCGCCCATCCCATGCTCTGGCCAGTTGTGGGCTACGAGTTCGACGTGAGCAATTGCGCCGAGTGTGACTACTTCCGGCCGGCGCGTTCGGCGTCTTCGCCATAGCCTGCGCAGGCCTCGCTCCCTACTAGCGGAATCCTGATTGCGTATTCTTATTGGTCGCACGTTTGGCCTACTGAATCAAATCGATACATGTTGTCTCCCAGGCTCAGTTGGGCCGGAACCCTTTAGGTCCCTTTGCTTTCAAAAGGATACGACCTCGTGCCAGCCCGTGAAGAATTGGTACATCAATTGCTGAGGTAGAACCAACGAGAGGTGTCCTTGACAGAGAAACCAAAGGCGCGCCGCGGGTTTGCATCGATGTCGGCCGAGAAGCAACGGGAGATCGCCAGCAAGGGGGGACAGGCCGCGCACGCCAAGGGCATCGCGCATGAGTGGTCGTCTGGCGAAGCGCGTGACGCCGGCCGTAAGGGCGGCATGGTGAGCCGCGGCGGACGAGGCAAGTTGCCCTCCGATCTGCCGTCGGTCCGACCGACTGCCTAGTGGGCGCTGACCCGCACGACCTGGACGCGCGCGTCGTTGAAGCACGCGCCGCCGCCGAGATCGGTGAGCGTGTCTGGCACCAGGGCGTTCGAGGTGAGGCGATTGCCCGTGTGGCGTCGCCACACGCCTTTCGGAAACGACACCGTGCCCGACCGCACCAGCCCGGTGACCTTCACGCGGCACTCGAGCACGCCCAGGTCGTTGAAGACGCGCGCATCGTCGCCGTCCTCGAGGCCGCGCGGCGCGGCGTCGTCGGGGTGTATCTCGAGCCTCACTCTCGGCCGCTCGAGTTCGCCCAGCGTGGAGCTGATGGTGCGTTCAGACGCCGGAGAGATGAGCGCGAGCGGGTACTGCTCGGTGGCTGGATCGTCGATGTAGCCATACAATCCCTTCGGGGCCTCGGCCGAGAGCGCGTCCGACCACAAGTGCACCTTCCGGTCGTGCGTGCGCGGGAAGACGTCGACGAACTGGACCGGGCGGCCGCCGTGCGGCGGCGTGGCGGTGCCCGTGTCCGCCACGCTCTGGCTGAGGGCCGGCGGCAGCCCCGCGATCACTTCCAGCATCTGATCGAGTTCACCGTCGGCGTCGCTGGCGTGCGCCAAATCCATGCGCTGCGCCAGGTCGCTGAACACATCGGTGTTCGGTCGCGATTCGGCCACCGGCTCGATGACGGGACGCGCCAGCTGCAGCGAAATCGCACCGTAGCCCTTGGCAAAGTCGTAGTGCTCCAGGAAGGTCGTGGCCGGAAGTACGACATCGGCGTAGACGGCCGTGTCGGTCAGCACCTGGTCGAAGACCACCGTGAAGAGGTCCTCGCGCGCGAGTCCGGCGAGCACGCGCTGCTGGTCGGGCAGCGTCACCGCGGGATTGCAGTTGTAGACGAAGAGCCCGCGAATGGGCGTGCCGCTCGGTTCGAGCAGCTCGCGTCCCACGCGGTTCATGTTCACGACCCGCGTCTTCGCCTCGGCGTCAGCGAGCCAGGTCGGCGTGATGCCCAACGCTGACGAGTTGCTCATCGAGAACCCGCCGCCGCGTACGCCGAACTTGCCCCCTACCGCCGGCAGTGCCAGCACCGCCATTGCGGCGTTGCCGCCGTTGCGATTGCGCTCCAGGCCCCAGCCGCATTTCACAAGGGCCGGCGACGCCTTGGCGTACAGACGTGCGACCTGCTCGATCTGTGCCGCCGGCACGCCGCTCACCGCCGCCGCGCGCGCCAACGTCCACGGCTCGGCGCGCTCACGCAGCCGGTCGGCGCCCGATGTGTGCGCATCGAGAAACGCCTGATCGACCGCGCCGGTCTCGAAGAGGTGCCGGTGGATGGCGAGGGCGACGACCACGTCGGTACCGGGCTTCAGTGCCACGTGGATGTCGGCTTGACGCGCCACGGTGGTGGCGCGCGGGTCGACCACCACGATTGTGGCGCCGCGGTCGCGCGCGTCCTTCAGATACGGCATCAGGTGAATACCCGAGGCCGAAGGGTTGGCGCCCCATACGAGAATCAGCCTGGCGTCGGGGTAGTCCTGATAGGTCACCCCGGCCATCTTTCCGTAGAGCGTGGTGGCAGCGACCCCGGTTGGCGCGGCGCACACCGTGCGAGCCAACCGCGCGGCGCCGAGACGGCGGAACAGCCGCGCGTCGGCGGTGTCTTGCGTGAGCAGGCCGTTCGAGCCGCCGTAGCTGAGCGGCAGAATGGCTTCGCCGCCTGATTCCAAGCGAATCGTCGATAGTCGCGTCGCGATGAGGTCGAGCGCGTCGTCCCAACTCGTGCGGCGGAACTGGCCTTCGCCCTTGGGGCCCACCCGCACGGCGGGGAAGCGGAGGCGGTCATCGCCGTAGACGCGCCGGTCGAAGTGCCGCACCTTGGCACAGATGTAGCCCTTGGTGACGGGGTTGGTCGTGCCGCCCTCGATCGTGGAGATGCGCCCGCCCTTGAGCGAGATCTGCAGGGTGCAGGCGTCGGGGCAGTCGAGCGTGCAGGCCGTCTCGACGTTGGCTTCAGGAGGGGCGACGGCGGGACGGATGGCCATGCGCCATCTTATCCCGACGCTCCGGGGCGAGGCCTACGACGCCGGCCGGATCTTCACACGTGATGGTGATGAGCGTCACCGAACGCACGCGCGAGATCGGCGTGCGGCTGGCCATCGGTGCCAGACGACGCGAGGTGCTGCGCCAGTTCCTGTTCGAGGCCGCGATGCTCTCGGGCGCCGGGGGCGTGGCCGGCGTGGTCACCGCGACGCTGCTGGGGCTCGCCGCCACCGCCATCGCGCCCGGATTCCCGGCCGTGCCACCCTTGTGGGCCGTGGTCTCGGGTCTGGGGACATCGATTGGCGTCGGCGTGCTCGCCGGCTACTGGCCGGCTCGGCGGGCCGCGTCGCTCGACCCGGTCGAAGCGCTCAGGTACGAATGAGCGCCGCCCTCCCACACGTGGTCGTGGTGGGGGGCGGCTTTGCCGGCCTGGCCGCGGCGCGGGCGCTTCGACGCGCGGCGGTCATGGTCACAGTGGTCGATCGCCACAACCATCACGTCTTCCGGCTACCCCGCCTGGCTCGCGTGGCTGTTCTTGCACCTCGTCTTCCTGGTCGGCTTCAAGAACCGGATGGTGGTGCTCGTGCAGTGGCTCGTGGCCTACGTGACGAGACAACGCGGCGTCAGGTTGATTACCGGAGGCAGGATGTGACGATGTGATCTGGTGACCTCTTGATCTGACCGGTTGGATCCGATCCGACAATCTTCTGAGCCGGCGATCCATTGTGTGACCGGACGATCTATCGCTCCAGGCGCAGCACGCGACCGGCCAGCAGGCCGGCGAACTGGCTACGCGCTCGGACGACTGTGCCGTTGACGACAATGGTCTCGAACCCTTCCGCGATCTGGTGCGGGTTCTCGTAGGTCGCAGTCTCCTTCACCTTCGCGAGATCGAACACGAGCAGGTCGGCAAACGCGCCCTCCCTGATCGTGCCCCGGTCCTTCAGGCCGAAGACCTCGGCGGCCAGGGCCGTCATCGAGCGGATCGCGAAGGGCAGATCGACCACGCCGCGCTCGCGCACGTACCGTTCGAGCTTGCGCGGGAACGCGCCATACGATCGCGGATGCGGTTTGCCTTGGGTCGTCGGTTGCAGGCCGCCGTCGGTGCAGGTCATGGTCCACGGCTGACGCATGATGAGCGCGATGTCGTCCTCCGCCATATTGAACGACACGAGACCCGCGTCACCTCGTTCGAGCAGCGTCAGCGCGTACTCCTCTGGTTCGAGGCCGGCGGCCTTCGCCAGATCCGAGAGCCGCTTGCCCTCGATCGAGGTGTCGGGGTCGTATTCGGAGACCAGAAACGTGTCGGCACCGCCGCGTCGAACCAGATTGGCCTTCACTTCGTCACGGACTTTGCCGCGCAGCTCGCCCGTCACGCGCCGCAGCATCACCTCGCGCCCGCCCACCTGCGCCCAGCGCGGCATCAACGCGCCGACGATGCCGGTGCCGCTGGCCTCGTAGGCATACTGATCCGCAAACACCCTGACGCCGCGTGCTCGCGCCGCCTCGATGTGCGCCACCATCGTCTTCGACAGGCCCCAGCTCGAAGGGCCGAGCGCCTTCATGTGGGTGACGACGCCGATAAGGCCGGCCCTCTCCGCGATTTCGATGACCTCGTCGACGGCGGCGACCACACCCACGCCGTAGTCGGCCTCGTCGCGAATATGGCTCGTATAGCTCCCGCCGGCTGCTGCGGCCTGCTTCGCCATCGCGATCACTTCGGCGGTCTTCGAATAGCTGCCGGGCGCGTAGTAGAGCCCGCTCGAGAGTCCGAACGCGCCGGCGCGCATGCCCTCGCGCACGAGCCCGTTCATCGTCGTCTGATCGGCCGGCGTCGGGTCGCGATCCGACATGCCGAGCACGGCATTCCGCACCGAGCCGTGCGGCACCATGAGTCCGACATTGAGGCCGATGCCGTCGCGCACGTAGCCGGTTCGCTGCGCGGCCAGGTCCACGGGACCGCTGCCGTCCGGATTGACGAGCACCGTGGTGATGCCCTGGGCCAGCACGGGCCGTCCCTGTTTCAGGACGGCAGTGGCCAGCCCTGGGCCGGCGTGCGAATGGACGTCGATGAATCCAGGCGTGACGTAGCGGCCGGTCGCGTCGACCACCGTGGCCGCCGCCGCCGTGGCGAGATCGCCGACTGCGCGAATGCGGTCGCCGGTGATGCCGACATCCGCCCGTCGCGCGGGCGCGCCCGTGCCGTCCACGACGAGGCCGCCGCGGATCAGCACGTCGAACCGCGTCTGTGCTAGCGGCCGGGCCGTCCAGGTGGCGAGGAGGGCCGCGGCGAGAACGCCGGCGGCAATGGACCATCGTCGGTGCATGGTGGAGGCCTCGCGCAGTGGGGGAGGAGGTCGTTCCCGCGCCCAGTCTGCGTTCCGGCCTTATTGTAGCGGTCCCTGGCTCGACCGGACGGCCGGTGCCGCACCTGGGATCTGCAGGCGTCGCCCACGGCGACCGATACGTCGTTCAGAGGGTCACCGTCGCTGCCGTGACCGCGCAGGAATCAGTCGCATGTGTCACGATCGTCACACCACCGCTCCCGTGCCTCCGTGCCCGCCATTCGCATGTCGGACACGCACGACCCGGTGGGGAGACCTCTCGGTTGACCAGGCCGACGGCTTCGCTCCGACTGACGACACCGAGCTGCCAGGTCCAGACGTGAACGACGACCGTGGCTACGGCCACGGCGTCTAGGCCGGCGGCGCGACCGCGGCGGTCTTGCGCGGGTACCTCGTCGCCACGTAGTCGTCCACCAGCGCCTGGAACGCCGCCGCCAACTCTTCGTAGCTACCGCGCAGCGTCGAGTGGTGCTGCCCGTCGATGAACACGGGGCAGGTCGGGGCCTCGCCCGTGCCGGGCAGCGAGATGCCGATGTTGGCGGCCTTTGACTCGCCGGGGCCGTTCACAACGCAGCCCATCACCGCCAGCGTCAGCGTCTCGACGCCCTCGCGGGTGGCCTTCCATTCCGGCATGCGCTCGCGGATGTAGTCCTGCACGCGTTCGGCCAGCTCCTGAAACGTCGAACTCGTGGTGCGTCCGCACCCAGGGCAGGCCGTGACGCTCGGCGCAAACGTGCGGAGCCCCATCGCCTGCAGGATCTCGCACGCGGCGTAGACCTCGTCGCGGCGATCCCCGCCAGGGCGCGGCGTGAGCGACACGCGAATCGTGTCGCCTATGCCCTCGGTGAGCAAGGCACCAAGCGCGGCCGCCGACCACGTCAGGCCCTTGATGCCCATGCCGGCTTCGGTGAGGCCGAGGTGCAGGGGCTGCGTCGTCTGCTTGGCCAGGGCCCGGTACACCTGGATGAGATGCGTGGGTCGCGAGACCTTGCACGAGATGATGATCTGGTTGACTGTCAGTCCGCTGTCGAGCGCGAGCTCGGTGGACTGCAGGGCCGAGAGCACCATGCACTCGTTCACGATGTCGTCGGAGGTCAGGCCGAGATTGCGGTCGGTGTTCGCCTGCATCCTGGCCATGACCAGCTCCTGGTTGAGCGAGCCGCCGTTGACGCCGATGCGCACTGGCTTGCCGTGACTGGCCGCCACCTCGCAGATCGTGGCGAACTGCTCGTCGCGCCGCGCGCCGGTGCCGACGTTGCCGGGGTTGATGCGGTACTTGTCGAGTGCCGCCGCGCAGTCCGGATGCCGGGTGAGCAGCAGATGGCCGTTGTAGTGGAAGTCGCCGATGAGCGGCGCCGTGCAGCCGGCATCCAGCATGCGCTGCTTGATCTCGGGCACGGCCGCGGCCGCGTCGGGCACGTTGACCGTGACGCGCACCATCTCGGAGCCGGCCTCCCAGAGCTCGATGCACTGTTGCGCCGTGCCGGCGGCGTCGGCCGTGTCGGTCATGGTCATCGACTGCACGACCACCGGCGCGCCGCCGCCCACCGTGACGGGGCCGACCTTGACCGGCACCGTGCGGTGGCGTCCCGTGAGTTGAATCATCGCGTGAACACTAGTTCTCTTCCCGCCAGCCGTCGCCGAGCAGTGAGACCTTGATGTCGTCGGCGCGAAAGAGCGCCACGTCGAGGCCTTCGAAGTTCTCTGCGCGGTCCATGACGTCGTTGACGAACACGGTCAGCGTGCTCCGCGGATCGCCCGGGATGATGACGGCTCTGGCGTGTTCGCCCGCAGGGCTCCACAGCCGCCACAGCACAGTTGGACTCGACGTGTCCATCTCCGGATCATACCCCGCGAAGCCGCCGCCTGGTCCGCGGGCCCGCGGTCAGGACGTGCTCGACGCGCGCAGCGCGGCGGTGTAGGCAGATGACTGCCCGCGGCCAATCGACAACGTCGTCCAGTCGGAGCCCCGGAGGTGTTTGGCTAGGAACACGATCTGATACACGTGGCCGGCGTAGTGACCGAGCTGCCGGGTGAGTGCGGCCACCACGGTCTGCGCCTCGCCGCGAATGGTGACCTCACGTCGCAGGTCGTCGTCGGTGAGGCCGTTGAGCGCGCTGAAGAGCGTGGCCCAGCCCTTTTCCCACGACGCGAGCAGCAGCTCGCGCGTGAGTGCCGGCGGGTCGAACTCGGCGTCGCGGTTCCGCCATGGCTTCTCGCCGTCGGTCGTGAGGAAGTCGGTCCAGCGCGATCGCATATTGCCGGCCAGGTGCTGCATCACCATGGCCACGCTGTTCGCCTCGGCGTCGAGCCGCGCGTCGAGCTGCTCGTCGAGCAGTTGCACGATGGCGCGGTCGGCCAGGCGCTTGGTCTTCTGGAACTCGAGGACGAACGCGGAGACCACCACCGGGGCCCCCACGACTCAGTCCTGGTCCTTGTCCTGGTCCTTGCCCTCGGCCGCGTCGGCTGCGGCGTCGGCGGCTTCGGCCGCTTCGGCCTTCATGAAGTCTGGCAAGTCGTCGTCCGTGCCGGCTGCCACAGCTTCGTCGTCGAGACCGTAGACCCGACCCGTGAACTTGGTCGGAATCGGCCCCTTGGGGCCGCGTTCCTTCTGGGCAAATCCAGGCTTCGGTCCCTTCTTGCCTTTCGGGGGTGCCGGAGGGCCGAAGTTGCGTGAGCGGGCGATGGCGGCTTCGGTGAGCGGCGGATCGCCAGGCTGAGGCCGGAAGCCACCGGGACGCGGAGCGTAGCCGCCTCCGGTCGAGCCCGAGCTGAACCCGCCCGGCCGGGGCGCGCCCATGCCAGGACCGCCGGGCCGGGGACCGCTGAATCCGCCAGGGCGTGGCGGCATCGGGCTGCGGTCGTCGCGGGCGCGGGCTTCACTGACGGCAAGAGGGCGACCAAGGAAGAGCTGTCCGTCGAACCGTTTAACGGCTTCTTCAGCCATGGCGCGCTCGGCGTACTCGACAAACGCGAAGCCCCGGGCACGTCCGGTTTCCCGGTCGAGCGGTCGCACGATTTGGGTGGGCAGGCCCACCGACGCAAAGTGCGAGCGGATGTCGTCTTCAGTGGCGTTGTAGGGCAGATTTCCGATGAACAGTCGAACGGCTGGCACGATGGTTACTCTGGGAAGTCCGAGC
>JANORI010000644.1:0-4229 GCA_031415235.1 Acidobacteriota bacterium
CCGCGTGGTGACCGTGCTGATCAGGGCCTGGAAATTGAGGGCGTATGTGGTACGGGTCTTCCCGTGTATGCGGTTGGGAGTGCTCCACTCCTTCCCGCGGGGGGCGGGGGGGGGGGGGGGGGGGGGCTGATGATGATGAACCAAGTGCGTGTGGGCGTGGTCCTGGTGGTCGGCCTGGCCACTCCGGCCTCACTGTTTGCGCAACCGCCAGTGACGGGAGCCGTGGTACGCCAGCCGGATCTGCGGCGAAGAACGACTACGGCTCACCCGACACGTGGCTGTGCCGACCTGGCAGGGCCAACGACGCGTGCGCCGTCGACCTCACGTCGACCGTCGTCGCGGCCGATGGACGGCTGACTGACGCGAGAGGCGTGGTCGGCACGTCCGCAAGCGCCGATCGACTGCTTCTATCGAATCGCACAAGCGCGGCGTCGTCCCCGGAGCGCCGCTCTTCGATCGGCTGCTACCGGTCGGCCCGCGGTAACCGCCGTGGCTGGCGCGTGCCGCCTCACTTCCCCGCGCGAATCTGCAACGCCTTGCCGTGCCACGCCTTGGGGTCGACGCCTCGCGTCCAGACCGGCGTCCGCCGGCCCGCTGTCGGCATGATGAGCTGCACGTCCACGCGCGCGACACCCGCTGGAATCCCAACGTGCACGGGCATGTCACTCTGCGCGTCGTAGCCGGAGCCGGCGTCGACCAGGCGCGCGCCGAGCAACCGCGAAGAGCCAGCGGCGAACACGCGCACCTCCGCGCCGGCCAGCGTGGCGTGTCCGGCAGCGTCGAGGGCGCGCACGTGCAACGACCGCCGCGCGGCGGCGGCCGGCAGCAGGTTGCGCATCACCAGGTGCATGCCGTCGGCACGCGAGCCGGTGAGTGCCAGGTCCAGGTCGCCGTCGCCGTCCACGTCGGCCCACTGCACGCCGTGATCGGCCTGCAGCGCGCGCAGGTTGGGCGGCGTCACGTCCACGAAACCCGCAGCCGTGTTGCTGAAAAGCGTGTCCTGCCAGCTCACGCCGCCGGTGACGGTGCCGTTCACGTACAGGTCCAGCCGCCCGTCGTGGTCGACGTCGGCCGGCGCGCAGGCGTCGTAGCGCGAGTCGATGGCCAGACCCGAGGCCACCGAGCGGTCCTCGAACCGGCCGCCGCCCCGGTTGCTGAAGAAGCCGAGTGGACCGTAGTTGGCGGCCAGAAGATCGAAGCGGCCATCGCTGTCCATGTCGGCCGCGCATACCCGCACCGTGCCGTTCCCGGGGTCGCGCGGGGCACGTCCGCCCCACTGCACGCCGGCCGTCGCGGCCACGTCCACGAACCGCGCGCCGTCGTTGCGGAACAGGCCGTTGGCGTCGCCGTCCATGTTCGCCACCGCCACGTCGAGGTCGCCGTCTTCGTCGACGTCGAACCACACCGCGCCCACGGTCTTGCGCGTGTCGGCCAGGCCGAGCGCCGGCGCCACGTCCGTGAACAGGCCCTGGTCGTTTCTGAAGAGCGCGTTGGCGCGGTCTCGGAAGGCGACAAACAGGTCGAGATCGCCGTCGCCGTCCAAGTCCACCCACGCGGGCTGGCGCACGGCCCCGGTCGCGACGGTCAGCCCTGCAGCCGCCGTGGCATCGGTGAACACGCCTCGTTCGTTGCGATAGAGCCGCAGCACCGACCGCGCTGGCGCTGGTGTGAAGCCGAGCAGCAGGTCGGGATCGCCGTCGGCGTCCATGTCGCCCCAGGCGGCCGCACGCGTGGCGCGCGCATCGGCGAGGCCGGCCGCGCGCGCGATGTCGGTGAACGTGCCCGCGTCGTTGCGGTAGAGCCGGTTGGCCTTGCCGTCGAAGCCGACAAAGAGGTCCAGGTCGCCGTCGCCCTCGATGTCGGCAAACGCATTGACGAAGCTGGCGCCGGCGGCAAAGAGCTCCGGCTGCACCTGCTCGAAGGCCGGCTTCGTCTGGACCAGCACGGTGACCGAACCGCATACCGCCACCGCGGCGGCAAGAACAATGGCTCTGCGCATGGCGCATCGTAGCGCACGCGCGTCCTTCCGGTGGCCTCCCGGGACCCGGTCGTCGTACGCATGCGCACCTGTGTCGCCGTGGTCTGTGTCCTCGTCCTCGCGTGCCTCGCCATTCCGGGCTCAGGCGCAGTCCCCAGCCCGGTCGCCAGGTCAGTCACCAGCTCAGGCGCCGCCCTCGGCCCCGGCGGCACGCATCATGCGCGTGGACTACTTCCACACCGGCAACACCACGCAAGAGCTGTTTGGGCTCGACGCCGTCGTGATCGAGCCGGCGCCATGGCCGGGCCTGCCGGGCCACACGGCCGACCCGCTCCAGCTCGGCGCCAACTGTTTCATGTTCACCCGCGCCGACCACTTCTGCGCGGTGTGCCAGCGCGCCATCACCGCCGTGATCGACAGCTACGTCCGCCCCTGACCGCTGACGCCACGCTCTCACGCATGCTGGCCTTTCGTGCGGAAGAGCGGGATCGGCCGTCGTAGGCGGCTGCGTCGCCGCCGCCTACGCGTCGAGCAGGTGCAGAACGCCGGCCGAGTGCTCCATGGCTACTGGCGCCGCGCCAACTGGCCGCAGGCCGCGGCGATGTCCTGTCCACGCGGCGTGCGCACGAGCGCGCGGATGCCGTGCACGTGCAGCCGATCGCGAAACCGCGCGACCGTTGCTGGCGACGAGGCCACGAGCGCGTTGCCGGGAAACGCGTTGTGCGGAATCAGGTTCACGTGGGCAGGCAGCCCCGAGAGCAGCGCCGGCAGCCGGTCCGCGTCGGCATCGCTGTCGTTCACGCCAGCCAGCATCACGTATTCCATGAAGTAGCGGCGCTTCGGACGCACGACCGCATCGGCTCGCATGATGCGGAACAGCTCGGCGAGTGGCCAGCGCAGCGTCTGCGGCATGATGCGCGCGCGCTGCTCGTCGGTCGTGCCGTTGAGCGACAGAGCGAAGCCCACGTCGCTCTCGCGCAGAAAGCGCTCCATGCCGGGACCGATGCCCGACGTGGACACCGTGATGTGCTCGGCGCCGAGGAGCGGTGTGGGCGCGCCCCTCAGCACGGCAATGGCGGCCAGCACCTCGTCGAGGTTGTCCATGGGCTCGCCCATGCCCATGAAGACCACGTTGCGCGGCAGCGCCGGCGCGTCGTTGGCCGCGAGCAGATACTGCAGCACGATCTCATCGGCGGTCAGGTTCCGTCTGAAGCCGATGTCGGCCGTAGCGCAGAAGGTGCACGCGCGCGTGCACCCCACCTGGCTCGACACGCACACGGTCTCGCGGGCGCGGCCGGGAATCCACACCGTCTCGACCGCCTGGTCGTCGCCCGCTCCGCCGAAGGCGACGGCGTACTTCGTCGTGCCGTCGTCGGCCGCGTGCCGCCGCACCACCCGCCACGCCGGCACATGGAAGCGGTGACGCGCCTTCTGCCACACCTCGCGGCTGACGCCCGCCAGGGCGCCAGGCACGCTGGCGGCGGGCGGCGCGACATGCAGGGCGCGCAGGGCCGCGAGCGCCCGCGTGCGGCTCTGCAGCACCCCGGTCATCTGCGCCAGAGACACGCCGTAGAGCGGCAGCGTGGTCGTCATCACGGTTGGTCGGCGCGGTCCCTCAGAGCCGCCAGAGGCGCAGTCCGGCCGCCGACACGTCGCTCGGCGCGTAGGCGCATTTCACGTCGGCGAACAGGCCTCCCTGAACCAGACGCCCGGCCAGCGCCGCGACGCCCATCTGCTGGTACTCGCGGTGCGAGACGGCCGCCACCATCGCCGACGCCTGGGGCAACGTGTCCCAGGGCGTGAGCGTGACGCCGTACTCGTGCTCGCAGTCGCCGGCATCGGCCAGCGGATCGTGAATCCACACCCGCATGCCGAAGCTCGTCAGTTCGCGCACGATGTCGATGACCCGGCTGTTGCGCAGGTCGGCGCAGTTCTCTTTGAACGTCATGCCCAGCACGATCACGTCGCCGCCCTTGACCGGCAGGTCGTGCGCAATCAACTGCTTGACGACCTGCTCGGCTACGAACTTGCCCATGCCGTCGTTGATGCGACGGCCGGCCAGGATCACCTGCGGCGTGTAGCCGAGCATCTCGGCCTTGTGGGTGAGGTAGTACGGGTCGACGCCGATGCAGTGCCCGCCCACGAGGCCCGGGCGGAACGGCAGGAAGTTCCACTTCGTGCCCGCCGCCTCCAGCACTTCGAGCGTGTCGATGCCGATGCGGTGAAAGATCAGCGACAGTTCGTTCATGAG
>JANORI010000645.1:0-3372 GCA_031415235.1 Acidobacteriota bacterium
CGATGGCGTGTGGTGCCGGCGATGCGGTCGCCACCTGGAGCCCCCACGGCACGATTGCGGGATAATAGAGCGGCCGGCGGCGGCGCCACGCCATGCCTTTTGACTGCTCCTATCGCGCGCACAACGACGCCAGCGTCTGCCTGACGGCATGTCCCACCAAGGCGGAGGTCGGCGGATTCCGGTTCGCCCGCGTCAAACAGCCTGACGTCTTGCCGCCCGGCGACCCTCGGATCCTCGATCTCGCCATGCTGACATGCACCACGGGTGGCCCAACATCGGGCACGAGGCGCTGGTCCATGTCGTGCAGAACGCGGTCTGCGATCTGCGGGCGCACCTGGCGCGGGCTGAACTCAGCGTCCGAGTCGTGTCGTACGACGTGCGACGCGGCCAGGCCGTCCCCGAAGACCCCGGGGGACGGCACGCCATCTACCTGGGCACCGGCGGCCCCGGCCACCTCGACCCCACGGTGAACGACGGCCGGGAGGGCTCGCAGGGCATCGTCGAGAACCCGGCCTGGGAAACGCGGCTCTTCGCGCTGTTTGATGCGATCCGTGACGACCCGCGCGCCTCGCTCTTTGCCGTGTGCCACACCTTCGGCGTCATGTGCCGCTGGTTGGGTGTCGCCGACGCCGTGCTCCGCGGGCCCGAGAAGGGCGGCAAGAGCGTGGGCGTGCGTCACAACGCGCTCAGCGCCGAAGGACTGAAGCATCCCTGGTTCGCCCGCTTTGCCGATACGCTCAGCGATGGCACACGCTTCCCGATTCTCGACAACCGTTTGTACGACCTCATCCCCCAGGGCCCGCACCCACCACCAGGGGTGCGGGTGCTCGCGCTCGAATGCGACGAGCATGGGGCCCCGGGCGACGCCGTCACCATGGTCGAGGTCTCGCGTGGCACGGACGGGGCGATTCCCAGAATCCTTGGCGTCAATCATCATCCCGAGATCGTGAATCGGCAACGGCAGCTCGTGTTGCTCGAGAAGATGCGCGCGCGTGGCGGTGTCGATGCGCAGTGGCTGGCTGAACGGCTGGCGGTGCTGACCGAGCCGGTCGACGACGACACCAGCGACCACGCCCTGCATCTGACGTCGAGCTACACGCTGATGGGCCCGCTGCGTTTCGCGCTCTATCGGGAGGTGCGCCTGCGGGCCGAGTCGTTTGGCGTCGATCCCGGTTTCGATGAACGCGATCTGCCTCTGGTCTACGGTCTCGAACACGCCGCGCTCGCGGCGCGATGAACCTGACGGCCCATGATCCCCAAGCCGCCGTTTGCCAGCGACCTCACGCTCGAGCAGGAACTGGACGCGTTCCGGAAGCTGACCGTGTTCAACTCCACGCCGCTCGAGCGCACACTGGCCGTGCTGCTCGACGTTCCGCTGAACGGGCTCGATCCGGAGCTGCAGTACTACGGCACCAAGTCTGGCAGCCGGCGCGTGTTCCGCGAAGCCGGCGTGCCGCTTCCTGAGGAATTCGAGGACCTCCGCGACGAACACGACGTGGCCAACGCTCTGGTCGAACTGAGGCGAAGCCGGCCCGGCATCCGCCGGGCCATCGTCAAGCTGAACGACAGTTTCTCCGGCGAAGGCAACGCCGTGGTGAACTACCCGGAGTCGCCAGACGGCGACGTGTTGGCGGCGCTGTCCTCGCTGGCCTTGCCGACCTCGGCCGGGTCGCGCTCCACCTACTTCGAGGAACTGCACCGGATGGGCGGAGTCGTCGAGCACACGTTACAGGTGCTCGACACCGAAACGGCGTACGGCCGGTAAACGTCGCAACGCCCGCGCCCGGGGCCAGCGCGCGCGACTACTTAAGCACGCCGACCATCGGCACGCCGTCCACATCGGGCATCTCGAACCCCAGGAGCCGCGCGATGGTGGGCGCGATGTCGATCTGGCGCAGCAGCGGCAGCGGCACGCCCGCGCGCACACCCGCGCCGGCCGCGATGAAGCCCGTGTGCATGCGCGCGTCGGTCGGCAGGAACCCGTGCGCGCCAAACCGCGTGGTGCCGACGAGCACGGCGTCGTTCACCACGCCGTCGGTCACGTAGTAGCCCTCGGCCGGCTCGATGAAGAACGCAGCCTCCGGGTACGCGCCGAGCGCATCGAGATCCGCGCGCGACACCACGCGGAAGATGCCCCGGTACTTCCCCTCGGCCGCGGCACGGAACGCCCGCTCGATCTTCGCCCCCAGCACGTAGTCGTTGGGATCCTTCAACCGGATGGCCGACGCATGCGAGGCCGCCTGCCAGGTGGCGACGCGTCCGCGCGCATCGGTCGTGAGCCAGCCGCCCTGCCGCAGGATCACGTTGGGCTGAATGAGCGCGTGCACGCGCGAGAACCCGTGGTCGCCGGTGACGATGAACGCCGTGCGCGCGCGAATGCCGGCGTCGTCCACGGCGCGCACGATCGCGCCGACGTGCGTGTCGATGTGCTGGATGGCGTCTCGGGCCGCAGGCGAACCCGGACCCTCGGCATGCTGCGCCGTATCGGTTTCCATCAGATGGATCATCAGCAGGTTCGGCCGCTCGGCGCGGATGATGTGCGCCGCCATGGCCGCCGTGAACCGGTCGCGCTGCACGGCGTTGCGGTTGTCGTTCTCGCCGTACCCGCCGAGCGCCTGCACGACGGCATCGACGAGGCCCGGCGTCGACTCGGCCCGGGCACGCGCGAGCCACGTGGAATCGGGCGGCGCCTGGTTCGACTCAGGGAAGAGCACATCGATCGTGGCGCCCACGGTAACGGGCCACGACGCGCCCGCCGTCTTCAGCCCCTGTGTTTTCGCGCGGTCCCAGATGGCCGGCACCTTCATCGCGTTCACTTCGTAGTACCACCGCGGCGATCCGGCGGACGGGTCGAACCTCGTGTTGCTGACGATGCCGTGACGCGCCGGAGCCACGCCGGTGGCCAACGACGTGTGCGAGGTGTAGGTGAGCGACGGGTGGCTCACCTGCACGCCGTCGGCCGCCGATCCGGCCGCGCGCAGCGCCTGGAGACTCGGCAGAACAACGCCCTCGCGCCCCGAGTCGAGATACATCGCCGGCCGGAACCCGTCAATCGAAATGACGATGACGTGGTCCGCGGCGCGGGCCGGAGCGGTCGCTGCCGTTGGTGCCTGTGGGGCCACCTGGGCGGCACGCACGAGGGCCGTGGCGGCCAGCAGGCAGCCAACCAGCACGGCGAGGCGTGGACTGCGCAGGGACATGGCGGGAGAGATGCGCGGTAGCCCGTGACTGCTAGGTGATCGGCTGACGGAACGCGGCGATCACGTAGACAAACGCGGGCACCACCCGATTGTGCACGCGGGCGGGCGCAAAGCCGAGCGCGCCGGCCGCCTCGATGGCGGCCTTTTCGAAGGCCGCGGCTGACCGCACGAC
>JANORI010000646.1:0-3298 GCA_031415235.1 Acidobacteriota bacterium
CCATCGACGGCTCGACGCCTCGCACGTTGGACCTGGACTACGCCAGCTGGATCGAGGGTGGACAAGGGCCGCTCGACGAAGGTTTCAACCTGTCTCCAGACGGACGTTCGATCGTGTTTCCGATGGGCAAGAACTCGGCGGAGGTGTGGGCACTCGAGAACATCCTGCCCGCCGCCGGCGTGAAGAAACCAGTCACCCAGCGCCGTTGAGAGGAGTCGAACAATGAAGCAGATGCTGACCGTTGCCTCGCGCTCGTGGTGGCCGGAACCATGGTGGTCGCGCAGAACACGCGCGACCCGCAAGTGCTCTTCAAGGCCGCGCAGCACACCGAAAACGCGCAGGGCGACTTGAAGGCGGCCATCGCGCAGTACCAGCAGGTGGTGGCTGCCGGCCATCGCGCGCTGGCGGCACAGGCGCTCGTGCGCATGGCCGCGTGCTACGAGAAGCTCGGCGGCGGTCAGTCGAGAGCGATCTACCAGCGGGTCGTCCGCGACTACGCGGATCAGCAGGACCCTGTGGCCGTGGCTCGCGAGCGGCTTGGGCGCGGCGAACCTGCTGGACGCCAGGACATGGCAAGCCGCTTGAGGTTGGCCCTGCCACCCGAGGGCGACCTTTCGGGGAGTGCGATTTCAGCCGACGGGCGCTTTCTCACCTATACCGATTGGACGTCGGGCGGCGACCTGGTGCTCCGCAAGCTTGCGACCGGCCGCGATCGGCGTCTCACCGACCAGACGCGCAGACGAGGTGGGGTCGAGGCGGCATCGATGTCGCGGGATGGACAGCAGGTGGCGTATGCCTGGTACGACGGCGCCAAGAACAACATGGAACTTCGAGTGGCGTCGCTCGCGGGCGATGGCGTGCCCGAGTCGCGCCTCGTGTACGACAACGAAGACGTGGGGTCGATGTATCCGCTGGATTGGTCCCCTGAGGGCGCGTTGATTGCCGTGCAGTTGACTCGCGCCGACAACACCGGTCAGATGGGACTGGTCTCCGTGCGGAACGGGTCGCTCCGGGTGCTGAAGTCCTCGGCGTGGCTCGGGGCCCGCCAACTGTTCCTCTCGCCGGATGGGAAACACATGGGCTTCGACCTCCCCGCCGGCGACACCGGGAACGACCAACGCGACGTGTTCATCCTGGGTGGACGGAAGCCGCGAATCCCCGGCCGCGGTGAGGACGATCGACATCAGCGCCGACGGACGGCGGGTGATCTACGGGGCGGCGGACCACCTACTGTTGAAGTGTGGGCGCTCGAGAGCCTTCTGCCCAAGGCGGCCGTCAGCAAGTAGTCGGACGAGGGCGGCGAGCGTTCGCTGACCGCCGCCCCGGCGTCGTCATTCGCGGCCGCGTCCTTCCGCTTCCTCGAGCAGCGCCAGGTCGGCCCGATCCTTGGGGGGGTCAACCAACCGCTTGTTCGTGACGAAGTCCTGCTTCGACAGCACAGGAACATCGAGTCCCTCCACGGTGACGAACACGCGCCGCCGCCACGCGTCGTCGAACGACACGCCGGTGATGCCCGCCAGGATGTCGATCCGGGAAGGAGGCACGCCCATCTGGAACACGGTGTCGGTGTGAGTGAGATCCTCGGCTGACAGGTCGAAGAGCGGCGCCCCAAACGCTGCGAGTGCCTGCATCGTGCGCTCGGCATTCGCGTGCGACGGCCTCACCCAGATGTCCAGGTCTCCCGTGGCACGCGGCGAGCCGTGGGCAGCCAGCGCGTGCGCACCGACGATGATGAAGTCAACGCCGGCCGCGGAGAGTGCGAACAACATCTCGGCGAAGTCGGAGTTCATCGGGAAGCTGCTCCTTGAATCGCCACGCCTGTACCGAGAGCGTCCATACCATCTGGACCCGCTCGCCAGGCGTCAGGTGTGCCACATCGCGCTCGGATCCCTGGCGTTCGAGTGTCGTTCGTCGAACCGGGTAGTCCGCACGGAGGCTCATGGCATCAGTATAGGTCCAGGGACCGTCCGCGCCATCTCTCGCGCGCCGCACCAGGAGGCGCACGAGGCGGCCGGACGCTGCAGATCCTGCGGGCGTCTCACAGACGCGTGACACAGGCAGGTCCGATACCTGACACTCGCCCTGGCACACGGCTCAGGCCGGTATGGTTCACGAGTGCTCGGAATGAAGCAATCTTTCCGATAGGCCTTGGGAGTTGTTGACGCCCCGCGGAGCGGGGCAAGGCGACGCTGCCGCTAGCGAAGTGGAGCCGACCCGTCTTTTCTGGGCGGCTTGAGGCGGAGCTTCGCTAGAGACCTGACCAAATCTTGACGCGCGCCGCATGAGAATCTGACACCGTAGGAATAGGCTGTCGTCGTGGAGACGTCGATGAGGCAGATCCCGAACGTTGACCGTGCGGCCGGCACACGCTGATGCCGTGGCTCCTCGCCGCGCTGCTCGCGATCCCTCTGGGGTTGGACCTCTACCTCCCGGTGCCGGAGGCCAACCCACTCACCGCGGAGAAGATCGAATTGGGGCGGCGGTTGTTCCACGACCGTCGTCTGTCGCGCGACGGCACGATCTCGTGCGCGTCCTGTCATGACCCGAAGCGCGCGTTCTCCTCGCCCCGGCCGGTCGCGGTCGGCGTCTTCGGCCGAGTCGGCCGCCGCAACGCGCCAGCCCTCATCAACCGCGGCTACGGCCGCGGGTTTTTCTGGGATGCACGGGTCACCACCCTCGAAGAGCAGGTGCTCAAGCCCATCGAGGATCCCAACGAGATGGACCTGCCGGTCGCCGAGGCGGCAGCCCGAGTCGGACTGTCCCCCACGGCGCTCTCACACGCGCTGGCCAGCTACGTGCGCTCGATCCTGTCGGGCAATTCGCCGTTCGACCGCTACATCAACGGCGACCGTTCGGCGCTCTCGGAGATGCAACAGACCGGGCTGCGGATCTTTCGCGGCAAGGGCAACTGCACCGCCTGCCACGTGGGCCCGACGTTCTCCGACGAGCGGACCCACAACACCGGCGCCGCCTGGCGCCCTTCGACAGGCTCAAGGCAGGCGGCGTTTCAGGACGAGGGCCGATTCATCGTGACGGGAAAGCCCGAGGACCGCGGTGCGTTCAAGACGCCCACGCTCCGCGACGTGGCACGCACGGCGCCCTACATGCACGACGGCCACCTCGCGACGCTGGACGAGGTCGTGAAGTTCTACGACGAAGGCGGACGCGCCAACCCGAATCTCGATCCCGAGATTCGCCCGCTCCGCCTCACGACCGCAGAGAAGCAGGCGGTGGTGGCCTTTCTGAAGCGTCTCTCAGGGGCGAGCGGCGCTGGAAGTCGGTCTGCGCCCTGAACGGC
>JANORI010000647.1:0-12562 GCA_031415235.1 Acidobacteriota bacterium
CATCTAGCAGGGAAGCGAGCCATCCGTGTCGGACGTGGACCTGCCGCAGCACCTTCCGGTGATGGTGGACGAGGCGACGCGGCTCCTGCAGCCCGAGCGGGGAGGCACGTACGTGGATTGCACGGTTGGACTCGGTGGCCACACGCGCGCGCTGCTCGAGCGGGGCGCCGAACGGGTCATCGGCATCGACCGCGACCCACAGGCGCTGGCCCTGGCCGGCCGACAGCTCGAGTCGTACGGCGCCCGGGTGCAGCTCGTGCACGCCGACTACCGCACGCTCGACACGGTACTCGATTCGCTGGGTGTGCCGCTGGTCGCGGGTGCACTCGCGGACCTGGGCGTCTCGTCCATGCAGTTCGACGCGGAGGGCCGCGGTTTCAGCTTCCGCCGGGACGAGCCCCTGGACATGCGCATGGACCAATCGCAGGGACAGACCGCGGCCGAACGGTTGGCTACGGTGGAGGAGGCGGACCTGGCCGACGTGATCTACCAGTTCGGCGAGGAACGCCGGTCGCGTCGCGTGGCCCGCGGCATCGTCATGGCGCGCGACCGCTCGCCGATTGAGACGACCGGACAACTGGCGGCGATCGTGCGGCGGGCGCTATCGGGCCAGGGCTGGCAGCGCATCGATCCGGCCACGCGCACCTTTCAGGCGCTCAGGATCTGGGTGAACGGCGAGCTCGACCGACTCGACGAGTTCGTCCGGCGGGCCGCCATGCGTCTGCAGACGGGCGGACGGCTCGTCGTCATCAGCTTTCATTCACTCGAGGACCGACTCGTGAAACACACCCTGCGGGCGCTCGACCGGAGCGACGGCATCGTGAAGGTGTTGACCGGCCGTCCGCTCGGACCTGCCGACACCGAGATCGCCCTGAACCCGCGAGCGCGCAGCGCAAAGCTGCGGGCTGCGGAACGCCTGGCCTGAACGAAGGGGGACGCCGTGGAGCATGTAGAGACCTTCGAGTACGCCGTCACGAAGGACGTCCGCAACAATCCGATCGTCCGCGAGGTCGACGAGCGGAGGCAGCGGGAGCTGTGGATCTCGCTGGCGGTCGGCGTCGTGCTGGTGCTGGTCGTGATGTTCGATGCCTGGCAGCACTTCGAGCTGATCCGCCACGGCTATCGTCTCGAGCAGATGCAGAAGGAGCGCGCCGCCGAAGTCGACGTGCACCAGCATCTGCGGCTCGAGCTCGAGACGCTGCGTGCGCCGCAGCGCATCGAACGGATCGCGACCGGACGGCTCGGCATGATTGCGCCGAAGTCCGGAGACGCCATCGTGCTCGAGCGCGTGCTGCCGTCCGAGCCTCCGGCCCGGTCGGTCGTGGCATCGCGCTGACGGCATTTGCGGTGAACCCCCGTGGCTGATCCGACCACCGCCGACTGGCGCAGGACGATCCGGCGGCGCGCCTTCATGGCCGGCGTCTGTCTGGCGACGTGGTCGGTCGCGATCGAAGCGCGACTGGTGTACCTGCAGGTCGTGCGTCACGCCGAGCTCATGGCGCGCGCCGACCGGCAACAGAACCGCACGATCGACACCTACCCGAAGCGGGGCGAGATCCGCGACCGCAACCAGCGCTTGCTCGCCTACAGCGTGGACGTGGACAGCATCTACGCCGTGCCCTCCGATATCACCGACGCCAGGGCCGCCGTCCGGGCGCTGTGCGGAGCGCTCGATGACTGCGGCAGTGCCGGCGATCGCAAGGAGCTCGAGGAGCGCCTGGGCCGGGCGGGCGCATTCGCGTTCGTGCAGCGCTTCGTGTCGCCTCAGGCGGCGGCGCGCGTGGCGGCGCTCGACCTCGAGGGCATCGGGTTCATGAAGGAAAACCGGCGCTTCTATCCGAACAAGGAGCTGGGCGGTCAGTTGCTCGGATACGTCGGTGTCGACAACGTGGGTCTCGGCGGTATCGAGGCGGCCTTTGACAGAGTGATTCGCGGCCGTCCTGGCACCGTGCTGGTGCAGACCGACGCGCGCCACCGCGCGTTCAGCCGCATCGAGCGCCTGCCCACGACCGGCGCCACGCTGGAACTGACCATCGATGAGTATCTGCAACACATCGTCGAGCGCGAGCTCGCGGCGGGCGTCACGGCCCACAAAGCCGACAGCGGCACCGCGGTGATGATGGATCCCTCGACCGGCGAGATCCTCGCCATGGCGAGCTATCCCACGTTCAATCCGAACACCTTCCGCACGGCCACGGCCGAGCAGCGTAAGAACCGCGCCGTCACCGACCTGTACGAACCCGGGTCGACCTTCAAGCTGGTCACCGCATCGGCGGCGCTCGAAGAAGGCGTGATCACGCCCACCGACCTCGTGAACACGGACCCCGGCTATATTCGGTTCGGCTCGCGCCAGATCGACGACACGCACAACTACGGGGTCCTCACCTTTGCCGACGCGATCGTGAAGTCGAGCAACGTGGGCGCCATCCGGGTCGGGCTGAAACTCGGACGCGACCGCCTCGGCGCCTACGTCAACCGCTTTGGCTTCGGCCACCCGACCTCGACCGACTTCCCTGGCGAGAGCCACGGCATCGTGTGGAATCCGTCGAAGCTCGACGACAGCGCAGTGGCGTCGGTGTCGATGGGCTACCAGGTGGGCGTGACGCCGCTGCAGATGGTGACGGCCACGGCGGCCGTCGCCAATGGCGGACGGCTGCTGAAGCCGCGCGTGGTGCGCGCGGTGGTGCGTGACGGCGTGCGCACGGCAACCGAGGTCGTCGAAGTCCGCCGCGTCGTCAGCTCGCGCACGGCCGCCGAGCTCACCTCCATCATGGAGGACGTCGTTACGACCGGCACGGCCAAGGGGTTTACGCAGGTTGAGGGGTTCACCGTGGCGGGGAAAACGGGCACCGCGCAGAAGCTGGTCAACGGCGCCTACTCCCACCGCGACTACAATGTGTCCTTCACGGGGTTCGTGCCTTCACGCCGGCCGGTCTTTGCGCTGGTGGTTGTGGTCGACACGCCGCGCAACGGCAATTACTTCGGCGCCTCGGTCGCCGGTCCGATCTTCCGGCGCATCGCCGACGCGGCGCTCCGTCACCTCGGCGTCGCGCCCACGGTGTTCTCGGCGCCGCCCGTGCTCGTGGACTCGCGCCAACCCCCGCCAGCGGTGCGTCCCCGTGCCGCCACCGTCATCACCATCGATGACTCCGGCACGCGCGCGATGCCTGACCTCATCGGTCTGGGGGCCCGCGAGGCGCTGCGCCGGATCGCGCGCCTCGGCGTGACGGCGAAACTTCAGGGCTCGGGCCTGGTGGTCGCGCAATATCCCAAGGCGGGGCAAACGCTCGCCGTCGGCGGGGCCTGCACGCTGATGCTCGATCGCGGCGCCGGCCCCGCCGGCCGTCAATTGTCGGGGTCGACGCCGTGATCGTGCGTGACGTGCTCGATGCGCTCGGCGCCCTCGTGCAGGCGAGCGACCTCGGTCTCGACCAGGGAGCCGTGCTCACGAGCGCGACCTGCGACTCGCGCCGGGCCGCGCGTGGCGCGGTGTTCGTGGCGCTGCGCGGCCTCGAGGCCGATGGCATCGACTTCGTGCCCGAGGCCGTCGCCAACGGCGCCGCGCTGGTCGTGAGCGAGAGCGCCCGCCCTGCGCACCTGGCCGTGTCGTGGATCACCGTGAGCGACGGCCGGCTCGCCCTCGCGCTCGTCGGTGCGCTCGCCTACGGGCATCCCAGCCGTGAGATCCCGGTCGTCGGCGTCACTGGCACCAACGGCAAGACGACGACGGCGTACCTGCTCGCGTCGGTGCTGGACGCGGCGGGGCTTTCGGCCGGCGTGCTTGGCACGGTGCACTACCGGGTGGGGCAGGAGTCGCGCGAGGCGTCGCGCACGACGCCCGAGGCCCCCGACGTGCAGAGGCTGCTGCGCGAGATGATCGCGGCCGGCAACCGCTCGTGCGTGATGGAAGTGTCGTCGCATGCGCTGGCGCTCAAACGGGTCGACGGGATGCGCTTTGCCGCGGCGGTCTTCACGAACCTCACGCGCGACCACCTCGACTTCCATGCCGACATGGAGCAGTACTTCGCGGCCAAGCGGCGCCTGTTCGACATGCTCGAGCCCTCGGCCCCGGGCGTGATCAACGCCGACGATCCGCGCGCCGCCACCCTGGCGCAGGTCTGCGCCACAACCCTCACCTACGGGATGCAGAAGCCGGCGGACGTGCGCCCCGAAGATCTGTCGATGGACCTGCACGGCGTTCGCTTCCGCGCGGTCACGCCGGCTGGTCCAGTCGAGGTCGTATCCACGCTCGTTGGCCGGCCCAATGTGTACAACCTGCTGGCGGCCGCGGCCGCGGCCTGTGCGCTCGGCGTGCCCGGTGCGGCCATCAGCGCCGGACTGGCGAACTTGGCGGGGGTGCCCGGCCGCTTCGAACTCGTCTCGCTGCCCGCTGACGACATCACGGTGGTGGTGGACTACGCGCACACCGACGACGCGCTGCGGAATTTGATTGAGACGGCGCGGCCGTTGACCCGCGGCCGCGTGGTGACGGTGTTTGGGTGCGGCGGCGACCGCGATCGTCCCAAGCGTCCGCTCATGGGTATGGTGGCGGCCCGGCTCAGCGACGTCGTCGTGATCACGTCGGACAACCCGCGCAGCGAAGACCCGGCCAGCATCATCGACGAGATCCGCCGCGGTATTCCCGCAGGCGAGGCCGCGTCGGGCCGGACCCCGGACGTGGTTGCCGTGGTCGACCGCGCCGCGGCGATCGAGAAGGCCGTGGCGTCGGCGCGCCCCGGCGACCTGGTACTCATCGCCGGCAAGGGCCACGAGAAGACGCAGCACATCGGCACCCGCGTGCTGCCGTTCGACGATGCCGACGTGGCCAAGGCGGCGATCGCGCGCCGTCACCAGAGGCCGGTCTAGGATGCGCCTCGAGCACGGCACCTACTCGGCCGCGGACCTCGCGGCGACGCTGGGAGGACGGCTCGTCGCCGGGTCGTCGGCGCGGCGCCTCGGCCCTGTGTCGATCGATTCGCGCGCACTGGCCGCCGGCGAGGTCTTCTTCGCCCTCGTGGCCGCGCGCGACGGGCACGCGTTTGTGCCCGCCGCTCTGGCCCGTGGTGCAGCCGGTCTCGTCGTGCAGAAGCCCGTTGAAGTGCCAGGCAGTGGCTCCGCGCCCGTCGTGATCGAGGTGCCCGACACCCTGCGCGCGCTGCAGGACCTCGGTCGCGCGATCCGGCGCGCCTCGGCCGCTCGCGTGGTCGCCATCACGGGCAGCGCCGGCAAGACGACGACCAAGGACGCGATTGCCGCGGTGCTCGCCGCGCGCTACCGGGTGGTGAAGAATCGCGGCAACCTCAACAATCATCTGGGACTGCCGCTCTCGCTCGTGGACTTGCGCGAGTGCCCCGATGTGGCCGTGGTCGAGCTCGGCATGAACCGCGCCGGCGAGATTCGGGTGCTCGTGGGCATCGCGGAACCCGACGTGCGGGTGTGGACCAACGTCGGCGATGCGCACATCGGCCATTTCGGTTCTCGCGAGGCCATCGCCGATGCCAAGGCGGAGATCCTCGAACAAGCCGACGCGCAAACGCTGCTGGTCTGCAATGCGGATGACCCGCTCGTGATGGCGAAGGCGGCGACGTTCCCGGGCCGGGTCGTGACGTTTGGCGTGCATGCCGGCGCCGATGTGCGGGCCGAGGCGCTCGATGACCGGGGTGTGTTCGGCACGACCGCGACCGTCCGCACCGCGGCCGGCACGCTGACACTGGCGATTGCGCTCCCAGGACATGGGCATCTGATGAACGCACTGGCCGCCGCGGCGGTGGGCGTCGAACTGGGCGTGAGCCTCGATGCGATTGCCGAGCGCCTGCGGGAGCTGGCGCCGGCGGCGCATCGCGGCGCCCTGCTGACGACACCGTCGGGCGCCACCGTGCTCGACGACTCCTATAACTCCAGTCCGGCCGCGCTCGCGCGGTCGCTCGAGGCCCTGGCGTCGAGCCGCCCCTCCGGCCGCCGCATGGCGGTGATCGGGGAGATGCTGGAGCTGGGCGCGCTGTCGGTGCCGCTGCATGAAGACTGCGGCCGCGCGGTGGCGGCAGCCGGCGTGGAGCGGCTGGTCACGGTCGGCGGCGAACCCGCACGCCGCCTGGGCGAGGCGGCCGTACGGCACGGGCTCCCAGCGGCCGCCGTGACGCACGTCGCAACGAGCGATGCGGCCGCTGTGGCGATCGGCCGCGAGCTCGGCGCCGGTGATCTGCTGCTCGTCAAAGGCTCGCGCGGCGTCGCCACCGACCTTGTCGTCGCCCATCTCATGGCCGGAGGGGTGTGATGCTGTACCACCTCCTCTACTCCCTGTCGCCGCAGATTGGCGCTCTCAACGTCACCCGCTACATCACGTTCCGCACGGCGGCGGCGAGCATCTCGGCACTGGTCATCTCGCTCGTGATGGGCCCGTGGCTGATTCGCACGCTCCGCGAGTTCCAGATCGGGCAGGTCGTCCGGCAGGAAGGCCCGCAGTCGCATCGTGCCAAGGCCGGCACGCCGACGATGGGCGGCGTGTTGATCATGGCCGCGGCGCTGACGCCCACGCTGCTCTGGGCCGACTTGACCAACGTCTACATCTGGGTCGCGGTGCTTGCCACGGCCGCCTTCGGTGCCATCGGGTTCCTCGACGACTATCTGAAGATCACGCGGCGCTCGTCGGGCGGTCTGGCGGCCCGCTACAAGCTGGGTCTGCAGGTGCTCGTGTCGCTGGCCGTCGGCCTGGCCCTGATGTGGCTGGCGTCGAAGAACCTGTACAACACCCGACTCATCTTTCCGTTCTTCAAGCAACTCATCCCCGATCTCGGCTGGGGGTACGTGCTGTTTGCGATGGTTGTGCTCGTGGGCGCCACCAACGCCGTCAACCTCACTGACGGGCTCGATGGTCTCGCCATCAGTACGTTTGCGGTGGCCGCGGCCTGCTTCACCGCGCTCGCCTACGTGACGGGGCATGCCGTCTTTGCTGAGTACCTGCTGCTCGTGCGGTTCCCTCCGGCCTCAGAGCTGACGGTGTTCTGTGGTGCGCTGGTCGGCGCGAGTCTCGGGTTCCTTTGGTACAACTGCTATCCCGCCGAGGTCTTCATGGGCGACGTGGGCTCGCTGGCGCTCGGCGGCGCGCTGGGCACGGTCGCGATCCTGATCAAGCAGGAGCTGCTGCTCGTGATCGTCGGCGGCGTGTTCGTGCTCGAAGCGCTGTCGGTCATCGTGCAGGTGGGTTCTTTCAAGCTCACGGGCAAGCGCGTGTTCCGCATGGCCCCCATCCACCACCACTTCGAGCTCATCGGCTGGAGCGAGCCGAAGGTGATCACGCGCTTCCTCATCGTCGCCATCTTGTTCGCGCTCTTCAGCCTCACCACGTTGAAACTGCGATGACCACCCGCACCTCCCCTGCCGCGGGGCCTCGAGGCCCGTCGTTTTCGGTGGACGGACGCCGCGTGCTCGTCGTGGGCGCCGCGCGCAGCGGCCGGGCAGCCGCCGAGCTGCTCGTGTCGCGAGGCGCGCAGGTGACGCTGACCGACCGGGCGTCGGAGATCCCCGACGCCGACCGCCTCCGTTGCGCCGGCGTGACGCTCGATCTCGGTGGGCACGCCGCGGGCCTGTTCTCGGCGTCGGATCTCATCGTGACCAGTCCAGGCGTGCCGTTCGAGATGTCCGGGCTGGCCGCGGCGAGAGCGGCCGGCGTGCCGGTCGTCGGCGAACTGGAGCTGGCGTCGCGGTGGCTGCGAGGCCGCATGATCGCCATCACCGGCACCAAGGGGAAGTCGACCACCACTACCCTCGTCGGCAGGATGCTCGAGGCGTCGGGCCACCACGTGCTGGTTGGCGGCAATATCGGCGTGCCGCTCAGCGCGCACGTTGACGCCTCCACGCCCGACACGCTGCATGTCGTCGAGGCCAGCAGCTTCCAGTTGGAGGCAACCGACACCTTCCGTCCCTGGATTGCCGCGCTGCTCAACCTGTCGGCGGATCATCTTGACCGTCATTCCGACCTGGCGTCGTATGCGCGGGCGAAGTCACGGGTGTTTGCCAACCAGGGCCCTGATGACTGGCGCGTGCTGAACGCGGACCAGCCAGAGACCATCGCGCTCGGCGCCGGCGCGGCGCGGGAACTCCAGTACTCGAGCACACGGCCGCTCGCCCTCGGTGTCTACGTGCGCGATGGCGTCGTGCGGCAGCGCACGTCGGAGGGCGAGGTGCCGCTCGTGCCGCTCGGGGTGGCGCGGCTGCCTGGCCGCCATATGACCTCGAACGTCGTGGCCGCTACCGCCATCAGCCATCTGGCGGGCGCATCCATCGACGGCATGACCGCGGCGCTGTCGATTTTCACCGGCCTCGAACACGTGATGGAGCCGGCGGGGGCAGTGGCGGGCGTGCGCTTCGTCAACGACTCCAAGGCCACCAACGTGGATGCGGCGGCGCGGTCGATCGAGAGTTTCAGCGGCGTCGTCGTCATCGTAGGGGGCAAGTACAAGGGCGGCCGCTTCGAGGACCTGGCCGAGCCGCTCCGCGCGCATGGACGGGCCGTCGTCGCCATCGGTGAGGCGCGCCCACTGGTGGTCGCCGCACTGACAGGCGTCGTGCCGGTGGTGGAAGCCTCGTCGATGGCCGATGCCGTGCGGCTGGCACACGCGCTGGCCCAGCCCGGCGGCGTCGTGCTGCTGGCGCCCGCCTGTGCAAGTTTCGACATGTTTCCCGACTACGCGGCGCGGGGCCGGGCCTTCAAGGAAGAAGTGGCAAGGCTAGGGACTAGGGACTAGGGGCAGGCGCGCGGGACCAGAGACCAGTCACGGACGGCCAGAGGAGGGACGAGGAGAGAGACGAACGCGAGAAGTGAGCAGTCATCAGCCGGGTGGTGGCGATTGGGAGCCGGTCGCTGGGAGCGCAGGCTACCGTGGTCTGTTGAGGCTGGTGTCCCAGTCCTCCACTTGGCTGATGACTGCTGACCCCTCGCGAACTCATCCGGTTGGTCGAGTGGCCGGACGCCAGAGTGCGCGTCCGGAAGGGTGTTTCGGTTCGAGGTCCCCGGCACTGTAGGGGCGGTTTGTGGGGGGTATTCCCCAGGGCGGGAGAGTATGGCGCGGAAGCTCCAGTCTGACAAATGGCTGTTCCTGGCGACCCTGGCACTCGTGTGCGTCAGCGTGGTCATGGTGTATAGCGCCTCCGCGGTCATGGCCGACCTGCGCTACCGGCAGCCGTATTACTTCGTCACTCGCCAGGTCCTCTACGCCCTGCTCGGCCTGGCTGTTCTGACGATCGTGATGCGGATCGACTACCGGGCCTACCGCAACGAGCAGCTCATCTGGGGGGGGCTCGGGGTGGTCGGGCTGCTGCTCTTCGGCGTGCTCTTCTCGCGTCCGATCAACGGCTCGCACCGGTGGTTTGGCGTGGGCGGCCTGGGCATCCAGCCGTCGGAGCTGGCCAAGGTCGCGGCCATCTTCTTTACCGCACTGACGCTCGACCGGCGGATGCACCGGATCAACGACGTGAAGTACGCGCTGGCGCCCATCGCGCTCATCGTCGGAGGGCTGGCGGGCCTCATTCTGCTCGAGCCCGACTTCGGCACGTCGGTCGCGCTGACCGCCGTGGTGGCGGCCATGGTGGTGGCCGCCGGACTGAACTACCGCTACATCGTCGGCCTGGCGGCCGTGTTGCTGCCGATCGGGTATCTCGTGCTGATTTCAGCGCCCTACCGCTGGCGCCGCCTGATGGCCTTCTTGAATCCCGAGGCCGACCCGCTCGGCGACGGCTTCCATCTGGTGCAGTCGCTCATCGCGGTCGGCAGCGGCGGGTGGCTGGGCCGCGGGCTGATGGGCGGCGTCCAGAAGCTCTTCTACCTGCCCGAGCCCCACACCGACTTCGTCTTCGCCGTGATCGCCGAGGAACTCGGCTTGTTTGGCGCCACCTTCGTCGTGGCCTGCTTCGGCGTGATCGCCTGGCGCGGACTGAAAGCGGCGATGACCGCGCCCGACCGCTTTGGCGCATTCCTGGCGCTCGGGATCACCACCATGGTGGTGGCCCAGGCCCTGGTCAACGTCAGCGTCGTGCTCGGCCTGATGCCCACCAAGGGCATTCCGCTGCCGCTCGTGAGCAACGGCGGCTCGTCACTGCTCGTCAACCTGGCCAGCATCGGCGTGCTGCTGAACATCTCGCAGCACGCGGTGCACGACGCGGCCGCCGTGGAGCCGGGAGCCGCGTGATCCATGCGCGTACTGATTGCGGGCGGCGGCACCGGGGGACACCTGTACCCGGGCATCGCCGTGGCCGAAGAACTGATGCGGCGCGACGGGTCGCACATCGTGAGCTTCGTCGGCACGGCGCGGGGTCTCGAGAGCCGCGCGGTGCCGGCGCTCGGCTACGGGCTCGACCTCATCCGGAGCGCTGGGCTGAAGGGGAAGTCGATGCGCGCGCTCGTGCGTGGACTGTTGCTGCTGCCCCTTTCGGCGCTCGACGCCTGGCAGGCGCTGTCGCGCCGCCGGCCCGACGTGGTCGTGGGCGTGGGTGGCTACAGCTCGGGTCCGGTGCTGCTGCTGGCTGCGCTGCGAGGCATCCCGACGCTGCTCATGGAGCAGAACACGGCGCCGGGATTCACCAATCGCAGCCTCGCGCGTTGGGTCCGGGCGGCGGCCGTGAGCTACGCCGAGACGCTCCCGTTCTTCCCGGGTACGGGTTTCGTGTCCGGCAATCCGGTGCGACGCCAGTTCCTGCGCCACGCGGAGGCGGTCGATGACGCGGTGTCGCCTGGAGGTCGGGTGCGCGTGCTGATCATGGGCGGCTCCCAGGGCGCTCGGGCCATCAACGACGCCGTGGTATCGGCCGTGCCGCTCGCGGCCGCGCGCGGGTCGATGCTGGCCGTCACGCACCAGACGGGCGAACGCGACCTGGCCGGCGTGCGCGAAGGCTACGCGCGGGCGGGCGTGACGGCCACGGTTGAAGCGTTCTTCCACGACCTGGACGCGCGTATGCGCGCCGCCGACATCGTCGTGGCGCGCGCTGGCGCATCGACGCTGGCCGAACTGACGGTGCTCGGGCGAGCCTCGGTGCTCGTGCCCCTGCCGACGGCGGCCGATGACCATCAGCGCAAGAACGCGCGGGTGCTGGTCGCGGCCGGCGCCTCGGAGGTGATCGACGAATCTGATTTGAACGGCGAACGCCTGGCGCAGGTGCTCGTGACCCTGGCTTCGGATGCGGCGCGACGAGCGCGAATGGCGGCGTCGGCCCGGATGTTGGGCAAGCCGGATGCGGCGGCCCGCGTAGTCGACCGCATCGTCACACTTGCAGGGAGCAGGTAACCGTCGTGCTGGGCAGGACACGTCTCGTGCACTTCGTCGGCGTCGGCGGCATCGGGATGAGCGGCATTGCCGAATTGCTGGCCAATCTGGGTTACCAGGTGTCAGGTTCGGACCAGTCGCGGTCGCAGACGACCGAGCGGCTGACCACGCTTGGTGTCTCGGTGCAGTTGGGCCACCAGGCGGCCAACGTGGGCGAGGCCGACGTGGTCGTCGTCTCGTCGGCCATCAAGCCCGACAATCCCGAGATTGCCGAGGCCCGCGCCCGCGGCATCCCGGTGATTGCGCGGGCCGAGATGTTGGCCGAGCTGATGCGGCTGCGCGTTGGCATCGCCGTGGCCGGGGCGCACGGCAAGACCTCGACCACGTCGATGATCGCGCTCGTGCTCGAACGCGCTGGGCTCGACCCCACGGCCGTCATCGGCGGACGGTTGCGGGCCTTCGGCAGCAACGCGCGGCTCGGCCGTGGACAGTACATGGTGGCCGAGGCGGATGAGAGCGACCGTTCGTTCCTCAAGCTGTCGCCGACCGTGGCAGTGGTGACCAACATCGACCGTGAGCACATGGAAGCCTACGGCGGCTTCGAAGACCTGCAGCAAGCCTTCGTGGACTTCGCCAACAAGGTGCCCTTCTACGGCGCAGTGATCGCGTGCGCCGACGACCAGGAGCTGCGGCGCATCCTGCCGCGCATGACGCGCCGCGCCACCACCTACGGCATCGACGCGCCCGCGGCCGAGATTGCCGCCATCGACCTGGTGCTCGAAGGATTCGGCAGCGCCTGCACGGTGGCGCGGCGCGATCCGCGCGCCCGCGGCGTGGAGGCGGTGACCCTTGGCCGGATGCACCTGCAGGTGCCAGGGCGCCACTCGGTGTTGAACGCACTTGCGGCCGTGGCGGTGGGTCTCGAGCTGGGCGCCCCGTTCGACGTGATTGCCGAGGCGCTGGCCGATTTCCAAGGCGCCGAGCGACGCTTCGAGCGCCGCGGCGTCGTGCACGGCATCACCGTGGTCGACGACTACGGCCATCATCCGACCGAGATTGCCGCCGTGCTCTCGGCCGCCCGCGCGGCCGCGCCGGCGCGCATCGTCGTGGTCTTCCAGCCGCATCGCTACTCGCGCACCGCCTTGCTCCTGCCCGAGTTCGCAGCGGCCCTGGCTCCGGCCGACGAGGTAGTGCTCACCGACATCTACGCCGCCAGCGAAGAGCCGATTCCCGGCGTCACCGTCGAGGCGCTGGCCGAGGCCGTGAACCGGCGGCGGGTCACACCGGTCACCGTCGTGAACCGTCTC
>JANORI010000648.1:0-2290 GCA_031415235.1 Acidobacteriota bacterium
TCGGATCAGCGCTCGTGCCGTTCCTGTCGGAACACTTCAGCCGCGCACTCTATCTGTGGGAGCCCGACGTGGACCCGCGCGTGATCGAGCGCGAGCGCCCGCAGGTCGTCATCCAGGAGTGGGCAGGCCGGCGACTCACGATTCGCATGCCGTACGACCCGTTTGCCTTGCCTGCCACGGCTACCTCGCCTTCAGCGGCGGTGCCTCAGCAGTAGTGCGGGGGCACGTCGAGCAGCACGCGCCGGCGCCGCAACGACTGGTACTCGGCCCCGAGCGCGGCTTCGAGCGTCGCCGCGTCGAGCACGCCGGTGAGGTCCGCGGCCACGACGAGGGTCTCGGGCAGGTACCGTCGGCAGCCGCCGAACTCGTCGGCGTACTCGGGCGTCGGAAACGTCAGCGTCAGCGTCGTCACGTGGCCCGCGCGCGCCACGTGATAGAGCGGATTCACGATCGGCACACCCGTTGCGTCGGCGGGCGCCGGCACCTGGTATTGGCGAAACACGCCAGACTGGCGACTGGCCACGAGCGTGAGCGAGGGCTCCGCGCCCATGGACTCCGGCGCAACGGGCGCCGAGAGGTCGAAGGTCTGGTGGTCGAGAGTCGAGGCGAGCAGGTCCTCGTCGCGAAACAGTCGTGGAGACATCGGCGCGAAGAGGTCTGCATACGCTGCCGGCGTGAGGGGCATGCCCGGCGAGAAGTTCTTGCCAAGCGCACTGTGCAGGTGCGGCATCACGATGACGCCGCCGGGGCCCGTGAGCCGCATCAGCTCGCCGGCCAGCAGCCGCTTGTGCCAGATGTAGGGGAACGCATCCGACAGCACCGCCATCGAGAAGTCGTCGCCGGCAAACGGCAGTGGATGGTTCGCGTCGCAGCACACCGGGTGGCAGGCTGGCGCCGTAATCCGCGCGGCCAGCCAGAGCTTCGAGAAGTACACGTCGGCCAGCACGGTGCCTGGACCTGGCGATGGCGCAGCTCGCTGCAACTCAGTCAACCCGCGCGTCAGATGCCCGGAACCGCCGCACACGTCGATGACCCATCTTGCCGTGGTGCGTGCGTCCTGCGCCAGGCCGCGCAGCACGCTTTCGGCCATCACGTAGGTGGGATCGGAGAACCGGTAGATGAAGTACGTGCCTTCGGCGTCGGGACTGAGCACGTCGATGAGCTCGCGGTAGGTGGCGTCGCGATCCCGCGCCAGCAGAGCGGCGAGCGCTGCTCGACGCGCCTCGTCGAGACCGAGCAGCAGATCGCGCGCCTGGTCGGCACAGCCGGCCTCGAGGGCCACGATGGCGCCCCTGGCGGTGTCGTCGGCCATGAGCACAGGAATGCCGTCCACAACCGGGAACGCACAGCATTCGCAGCCAAGCACGCCGGAGACGATGACGCCGGCCTGGCGCACGAGCGCCTCGTTCTCGACCGGGGCCAGGCGCGTGCCGCAGAACGGGCAGCGAAGCAGCGTGAGCAGGGACTCGTGCATGGGACGATGCCTCAGCCGGTGGATGACGCGAACGAATCGATGAACGCGGGTCTGGACGCGCCCACGGCCGCCCGGCTGAAGTGCTCGGTGCCGATGAAGTGGGCGGCATCGCCGTCCTCGAGGGCGGCCAGAGGGCTCCCCGCCATCTGACTATGGTGACACCGGATCGCCGCCAGCTTGCGCCCGGCGAATGCTCCGGCCTCCACGACCAGCGACGGCGGCTCGGCCATCGCGCCGAAGGCGTCGGGATCGGCAAGCCCGGGCACGACGTCGCCTGCGGCACTGACGTGCTCGGCAACTCTGCGCATCTGCCCCGGAGGCATCGTGACGTAGTAGAGCGCGGGCGCCCCCGCACCCATGGCCGCCACGACCGCCGTCGTGCGCTCGTACACACTGATGTGGTCGGGGTGCCAGTAGAGCCCGTCGGGACCAAACGTCACGATCACATCGGGGCGCACACGCTCGACGGCGCGATGAATGTCCGCCTCGAGCACGGCGGCGTCGATCCACGGCAGCATGCCGTCGGCGTGGTCGAGCACGACCAGGTCGCTGACACCCAGCACGCGGGCCGCCGCGTCGAGTTCGCGGGTGCGTCGCTCGCCGAGACGGCGTCGCACCGCGGCCTCGTCTTCACCTGTCCCGGCGTCGCCTCCGGGCCCGCCTTCGCCGCGGGTCAGACAGAGCACGGTCACGGCCGCATCAGCGGCCGCGCACCGGGCCAGCAGACCGCCGCAGGAGAGTGACTCGTCGTCGGGGTGCGCGAATACGCCGAGCAGTACCTGACCCTGAGGCGCGGGAGCGGATCGATCCATGTCA
>JANORI010000649.1:0-6249 GCA_031415235.1 Acidobacteriota bacterium
GTAGCGTTCGGACGCGAAGACGTAGTGGTCTGGCTTGCGCTGGAAGTTAGTGGCCCAACTGCGTATTCCGGTCCATCGTGAACACTCATTCCGTTTCAACGTGAACAAAGGGCGACGCTTCGACAGCCTGGCCGCGCAGAATGCGTTTCTCCAGCACTGGAATCGCACGATCGCGCGGCTGCGGATTCACGGGCCGACGCGCCGCCAGGTGTGGACGCCTTCCTGGATACCGAGCACCGCGCCCTCCAGCCGCTTGCCGCGACGGCGTTCCCGATCTTTGCCAGCGGTGCGCGGACGGTGCACGCCGATGGCCATGTCGAAGTCGACGGCAGCTTCTATCCGGTGCCGCTCGCGCTGCTGGGCCATGGCGTGCGCGTGCAGTGGGACGCGCGCCTGGTCCGCGTCTTCCACGGCGACACACTCGTCGCCGTCCACGCGAAAGTCGCGGCCGGCCTGTTTTCGCCAACGGGGTGGAGCAGTTCCGACACGGGCTCACCTTTGTCGGGAACGTCGCATCCGCGGTCGTGGTGCGCGGCACCAAGAAGTTCCTGGCGGCCACCTGGACGATGGTGGCCACGGCGGAGACCGGCCGACGGACCGCTGCAGAGTGCGCCACGCCGGTTGGATACCGGCCAGGTGCGGCTGCTCCTGGACGCCGACAACGACACGCAGCTCACCCCGGCGGACGACACCGCGCGAGCGGCGGGCGGCGTGTGGGCGTTCTGGGAAGCGGACCCGCGCCATGTGTCCTCGTTCGATCCGGCGGTGCCGCCGACGGCCCTCCAGGCGCGCATGCCGACGGTGGACGGATTGACGGATTTGGCGACGGTGCAGCTGAGCGTGCGAGCCCCGCGTCTGGAACTCCGCCTGGTGAGCGAGCTCGCCACGACCAACTCCGCGACGCGGTGAAGCGTACCGGAATCGTCGGAGGCTGAATTCGTTGAGTTCAGCCTCCCGGGGCTGAGGCATAGAGCCGTCCGGCCTGACGCGCGGACAGCCGAGTGGTCCGGCGCGGGACGGGCGCGACGAGCCGGGGTATGGCCGGGATGGTGTACGCCTCGGACCCCGGGCCGCGTTCTACTTCGGTGGGTCGCCAACCTCGACGAGCGGCTCACCGCGATCGAGCATTGCCTGAATGGTCGGCCACGTCCTCGCGAGAAGCCGCTGCAGGTGCGCATTGGACGTGTTGCCACAGCGGAGCAGGACGATCTGCGGAGGCGGCCCGTGCTGGCGAACCAGCTCGGCGAAGTCCACGTCCTTGGTCATGACGCCGGCGCCGGAGGCTCGCGCGGCTTGAAAGATCTCCGCATCGCCCGAACGCTGCAGGCCACGATCACGAATCGGGATCCACTTCAGGCCCAACGTGGCGTTCGCCCACTGCGCCAGGGCGGGCGGCAGTTGATTGTCCAGCCAGAGCGTCACGCGGCGACGATCGGGTGGTCGAGGCGGCGACTCGCGAAGTGCAGACACGCCGAGATGTCATCAGGTTCCAGGTCCGGAAGCTCGTCGAGCACCTGCGCGCCAGTCAGCCCCGCGGCCAGGAGGTCGAGAACGTCGGTGACACGAATGCGGAGGCCACGGACGCACGGGCGTCCTCCACATTGCGCCGGGTCCACGGTGATGCGATCGGCGACGAAGGCCATGACGTAGGTTCAGGATACACCGGGACCTGCCGCCCGGCGGCTGCGCATAGACGGTGGTAGGTGACGGGGCGCGCAGGGACGCGACCTCGGCGACCGTGTGGTGCCGTGTGACACGGATTGTGACGTAACCCCCTCGAAAGATGGCGATCTACCGCGGTTGATGGCGTGTGATGGCGAATCAGGCGAGCGCCCGCAACTCATTGACTGTCATCACCTTCGTCGTCATCAGTCGCGCTCGGTCGCACGCCGGGGTCGCTTCTGTTAACCGGAGGGTTGCTGGTTCGAATCCAGCCCGAGGAGCCAATCTCGTTTCACGAGATTGGCAACCTCGTGCTGATTCCAGGTTGCGCCACGCCTCGCCGGCTCAGCGTGAGCGGAATCGAATCCAGCCCGAGGAGCCAATCCGCCTCCGCGCCCAGGGACTCACTGGCGCTGCGGCGAGATTGGCGACGACCAAGCCTCGCCGAAGCCCGCGGCTTGCGCCGGGCGAAGGCGGGCCGAGGGAGCCAACTTCCCGAACAAGTCCGAGCACGCGTCCGGGCTGACGACGGCTGTGCGTTCTCTACGTAGACCACGTTCCCGGGGTCTTCTTTGTCGGCGGCATCCCGCTGGTAGCACTTCCGGACATTCCAGTGTCGCGTTCGATGTTCAACCGTCTGGCGCCGCCTCGCCGAGCAGTGCATTCAGCAGCGCATGCGGCGCCACTCCAAAGGGATTCGTCACGGTGATGCCACGCCAGGTGAAGCCGTCCTGCAAATCTTCGGAGAGCAGCAGACGGCACTCCGTTTCCGCGGCTACCGACAGCATCACGGCGTCCCAGATCCGCATCTGATGGTCGCGTGCCAGGTCAACGGCGTTGATCATCACCGCGGCTGACGTCTCGGCGATCGCGTAGGCGTCCCGCCACGCCAAAACTGACGCTCGCGCGGTGTCTGGCGAACGCTTCGCCTTGAGCACCAGGACGTTGAACAGTTCGCCGAGCGCCTGCGCAGGTACCACCACAGCGTGATCCGGCAGCTTGCGTAGAAGCGTCAGGGCTTCGTCGCGCTTCTCCACGCCGTTGACGCCTTCGGCATAGGCCAGAATGTTGGTGTCGAGCGCGACCTTCACCCGCGGTCCTCGTACAGCTCGTCGCGCGACCATCGACCGATGTCGACCACAGGCTGGGACCGAAGACGCGCGAAGAGCGCCGCACGGGCACCCGGCTCTGTTTCGTGCTCGTCAGTCATGGGGACGATCCGCGCGACGGGCCTGCCGTGGCTCGTGACGACGACGGTCTTGCCCATGCGAACAGTGCGAAGCAGCTCCGAAAAGCGGCGGTTTGCGTCGGCGGCCGAGATAGCCTTGTCCATAATGTAGTTATATTAACTACTTCAGGCGTTCCGGTCCAAGGGGAGATTCTCGCATCATCTCGTGCCGCCTCGCGACCTGGCAGGAATGCAGCCCGAGGAGCCAGTCTTGCATTTGGAACGGCGCGCAATACGGCAGCCGGTTCTATACTGACCCGATGATGACCGACGTACCGGCCATCGGCGCCAAGCTCCCGTTCCTCTTCAGCTACCGCGACACGCTGTTCGGCAACGGCTTCGTCGTGCACGTCGAAGCGAAGAACGGCCGTGCTCTGTGTGTCCACGAAGAGGACGGCTGGTGGATGTACGGCGTCAATCCCGGGGGGATGGCCGCCCAGGGTGACGACCCGCACGCAGCGCACGCGGCATTCCGCAAGACGTTCTCGGACGTGTTGCTCGACATCGCCAAGGACACGCGCAGCTTCGCCGAGTTCCGCGGACAGGTTGAGGCCTTCTTCGAAAGCACGAACGCCGGCTACGAGCCGGAGTGGAGCGAGGCGGCCGCGGCCGTCCGAGCCGGCCGGATCAGCCGTGACGGATTCAGCGTGGCGCCGGCGGACTCACCGCGTTCGGTCTCCGTAACGCTCAAGAGTTCCGAGAACGTGCGCGCGATCGACAACGTGGCCGCACTGACTGCCGAACTCGCCCAGGCAGCGTAGCCCGTGCCGCGGCTCGTCAAGCTGAATGACGTGTGGCGTATGCTCGACGCCTGTGCCGCCGGCTACACACGCCGCGAGACCGACCATCACTGGATCGTCACGTTCCGAATACACCAATTCCGGTCGCTGCCGCTCGGCGCACATGGCAGGCGCGTGAATGCAGAGATCGAGGCCGGCCACGTCCGCGCCATGGTGCGGATGTTCGGGCTGGACGCCACCTGCGTCCAGCGGCACGTCAGCCTCACGTAACTAGGCGACCAGCAGCATGGCACTGAAGAAATCCGACCTGTATTCCTCGATCTGGGCCTCGTGCGACGAGCTCCGCGGCGGCATGGACGCCAGTCAGTACAAGGACTACGTCCTGTTCATGCTGTTCATCAAGTACATCACCGACAAGTACGGGAACAGCAGCGACTTCACGCCACCGGTGGTCATCCCGAAGGGCGCCAGCTTCACGGACATGATCGCCCTGAAGGGCAAGCCCGACATCGGCGAGAAGATCAACACCCAGGTGATTCAGCCGCTCATCGACGCCAACGCGCGACTGGCCCGCACCGACTTCCCAGACTTCAACGACCCCAACAAGCTCGGCGAAGGCAAGGACATGGTGGAGAAGCTCTCCAACCTTGTCGGCATCTTCCAGAAGCCCGAGCTCGACTTCTCGCAGAACCGCGCCGAGCACGACGACATTCTCGGCGACGCCTACGAGTACCTGATGCGGCACTTCGCCACCGAAAGTGGCAAGAGCAAGGGGCAGTTCTACACGCCGGCGGAAGTGAGCCGGGTGATCGCCAAGGTCATAGGCATCGCGCCGCAGAACACCAAGGCCGCCACCACCGCCTACGACCCCACCTGCGGCTCGGGTTCGCTGCTGCTGAAGGTGGCCGCCGAGGCCGGCAAGCACATCACGCTCGAAGGACAGGAGAAGGACGTGACCACGGCGGGCCTGGCCCGCATGAACATGATCCTGCACGACTTCCCGACGGCCAGCATCCTCTCGGGCAACACGCTCGCGGCGCCGAAGTTCAAGGACGGCGAGCACCTGCGCACCTACGACTACGTGGTCGCCAATCCGCCGTTCTCCGACAAGACGTGGAGCACCGGCCTCACGCCGTCTGCCGACCAGTTCCAGCGCTTCGCCTGGGGTGCGCCGCCGGCCAAGCAGGGCGACTACGCCTACCTGCTGCACATCATCCGCAGCATGAAGAGCACGGGCAAGGCCGCGTGCATCCTGCCGCACGGCGTGCTCTTTCGCGGCAACGCCGAGGGCACGATTCGCCAGCAGCTCGTTCGCTCCGGCATCCTGAAGGGCATCATCGGCCTGCCGGCCAACCTGTTCTACGGCACCGGCATCCCCGCCTGCATCGTGGTGCTCGACAAGCAGAACGCCGCCGCCCGCAAGGGCGTGTTCCTGATCGACGCGAGCAAAGGCTTCATCAAGGACGGCCCCAAGAACCGCCTGCGCGAGCAGGACATCCACCGCATCGTGGACACCTTCACCCGGCAGGCTGACGTGCCGCGCTACGCGCGCCTGGTGCCGTTCGACGAGATTGCGGACCGGAAGAACGACTTCAACCTAAACCTGCCGCGCTACGTCGACACGAGCGAGCCGGAAGACATTCAGGACATCGACGGCCACCTGCGCGGCGGCATCCCAGAGCGTGACCTCGACGCGCTCGCTGACTACTGGCAGGTGCTTCCGCGCGTGCGCGCCGCACTGTTCGAGTCTGCCGGACGCCCCGGCTACGCGCGACTCAAGCTGCCGCTAACGGAGGTGAAAGCCGCCATCCTGGGCCACGCCGAGTTCGCTGCGTTCAACACGGCGGCGCGCGAGCGCTTCGCGACGTGGCGGGCCGCCACCCACGCCACGGCTCAGCGGTTCGACAAGGACGGTCATCCCAAGGCGCTCATCGAGACCATCGCCGAGCGCCTGCTCGACACCTTCAAGACCGCGCCGCTGCTCGACGCCTACGACATCTATCAGCACCTGATGGACTACTGGGCCGAGACGATGCAGGACGACTGCTACCTGATCGCCGCTGACGGCTGGGTGGCACGTCCCACGCGGACCCTTGAGACCGACAAGAAGGGCAAGCAGAAGGACAAGGGCTGGACGTGTGACCTCGTCCCGAAGCCGCTCATCGTCGCGCGCCACTTTGCGAAGGAGCAGGCCGCGCTCGACGACAAGCAGGCCGAGCTGGAAGCCGCCACCGCCGGGCTCGCGGAGCTGGAGGAGGAGCACGGCGGTGATGAGGGCTTCCTCGGCGCGCTCGACAAGATCGCCAAGCCCGAGGTCACCGGGCGGCTGAGGGAAATCAAGGGCAACGCGGACGCAACGGACGAGGCCGCCGTGCTCAGGCGCTGGCTGGAGCTGTCCGAGAGCGAGGCCGCCTTCAAGCGCGTGGTGAAGGAGCAGGACGCGGCGCTCGACAGGCTCGCCTATGACAAGTATCCGGAGCTCTCCGAGGCCGACGTCAAGACGCTGGTCGTGGACGACAAGTGGATGACGCGGCTGTCGGCCGCCGTACAAGGCGAGCTGGACCGCGTCTCACAGACGCTGACTGGTCGCATCAGCGAGCTCGCCGAACGCTACGAGAC
>JANORI010000650.1:0-4667 GCA_031415235.1 Acidobacteriota bacterium
GTCGCCGCGTCCGGCGCCGCCGCCGAGCAGGACGATCCTGTCGGCCTTCACCTCGGTGGTGCTGTGCTTCTGGCCGTCCTTCTCCCACTGCCGGGTCTGCAGCCGGCCCTCGAGATAGATCTGCTTGCCCTTGGTGAGGTAAGGCTGCAGCGTTTCCGCCGTCTTGCCCCACAGCACAATCCGGTGCCATTCGGTCTGTTCCTGCTTCTGGCCGTCCTTGCCCGTCCAGTTCTCGGTCGTCGCGATGCTGAAGCTGGCCACCGGTGCGCCGCTCGGCGTGAAGCGCACCTCGGCGTCGCGTCCCAGGTTGCCTACCAGAATGACTTTGTTCACACTGCCCATGATGTTGGTGTCCTCGAAGAAAAACGGCGTCGGCCGCGCGGGGTGCTCGGCTACTGGGGACGCGCGCGGTTCAGGGCGTCGAGCCGCTGCTTGGCCAGGCGCCCGGCGTCGGTGTCGGCAAAGGTCTTGACTACGATGTCGTACGACTCGCGCGCGCGATCCGGCTGGCTGAGCCGCTCGTAACACATGCCGCGTTTGTAGTAGGCCTGTCCGACGACGTCGCTCTTCGGGTAGGTGGAGATCACCCGCCCGAACGCATCGACGGCCTCGGCCAGCTTACCCCGCTGGAAAAAACTCTCGCCCACGTAGTACTGCGCGTTGTCGGCGAACTCGCTCCGTGGGAACGACCGGACGTAGCCGTTGAATCCCTCGATGGCCAGGTCGTAGTTGCCGGCCGTGTAGTCGGCCCATGCGGTGTCGTAGAGACGCATCGGGGAACCCGCCGTGACAGGTCCGGGCGCGGTCAGGGGCGGGGGAGTCGCGGCCGGGATCGGGCCACCGACCGGCGTGCCCGGCACCTGGGCTGACGCGCCATCCCCAGGTACCCCCGCCAGCGCCGGGTCAGTTACCGGTACCATCATCGTGGCAGTGGGCGGGATGGCTAACCGCAACGCTTCCACCTCTTGCGAGAGCGACGTGATGCGCACGTTGGTGTCGTCCACACGTTCGCGCACCACCCGCAGGTCGCCACCCATCGCGTCAGCCTGCAGCTTGGCGTCGGCGGCGGCCTTCCGGCTCGTACCTGTCTGCTCGTCGATGCGGACGTTGACCGCCTTCAACACGTCAGTGAGGCCGATGAGCGCGTTCTGCAGCAGCTGGGTCTGCTCCTGCAGGATGCGGATGTCGGCCGCCATCTGCTGCATCTCACGGCGCTGGGCAAATGCCGGCACTGCGCCACCCACCACGAGCCCGGCCACCACGGCGATGCGGAGAGCAGTTCCGGTCATCATGCACCTTCCGTCAGCATACAAGATTCCTCGCGCGTCGCACGTCGGCTCACTTCGCGGTGATAACGAAATGCGCACGGCGGTTCTTGGCCCAGGCGCCGTCGTCATGGCCGGGGTCGAACGGGAACTCCTTGCCGTAGCTCACCGTGCGCAAGCGCTCCGCCGCCACGCCGAGCGACACGAGATAGGTCTTGGCCGCGACGGAGCGACGCTCGCCCAGGGAGAGATTGTATTCCGCCGTGCCGCGCTCGTCACAGTGACCTTCGATGGTGACCTGCCACGTGGGCCGCTGGCGTAGCACGTCGGCGCTCGCCTGCAGTGCGGCGCGGCCCTCTGTTGAGACCTCGAAGCTGTCGAGCGCGAAGAACACCGGCGTAAACGGCGACGAGCGGTTGAGCTCGTCAAGGCTCTTGCTGCCAATCGCGTCCTCCGGAACGACGGCGGGCGTGACGACCGACGGCTCGGGCAGAGGCGGATCGGGCGGCAGTGGCTGCGGCGTGGTGCCCATCTCGTTGCCGGTCGTCGCCGCCGGTGGCGGCATGGGACGCTGCGCGGGGGCCGGCTTCTTGGCACAACCGAACGTCACAGCCAGCAACGCCATTCCCAGCAGAACCCGCATCGTGCGCATGCGCATCATCGTCTCGCTCCTGTATCCGTTTGCCGCCGCGGTGGCCCAGTTCGCATCACGTCCTACCGGGACCAGTTGGGCGTGAAATTGTTGCCGTCGCGGGTAATCTGCTTGAGGCCCTTACCGTCGCGCCTCACCGTGAAGATCTGGCTGGCCCGGGCATTCCTTGTGGACATGAACGCGAGGTGGCGTCCGCTAGGCGCCCACGCCGGGCTCTCGTTGCTGCCCTCGCCAAATGTGATCTGCCGCGTGGTGCCCTTGTCGACCTCGTAGATCTTGATATCGAACCGCGAGCCGGTCCGTGCGGCAAACGCGATCTCGTTGTACGGCGCGGGCGACCACGTGGGCCGGTCGGCGTACGACTCCGAACTGAGCCGTCTCAGATCGAGTCCGTCGGCGCTCACGACCCAGATCTGCGGCGCTCCGGTGCGATCGGACGCAAACGCGATCTGCGCGCCCGAGGGTGCCCACGTCGGCGTCGAGTCGATGGCCGGATGGTTCGTGAGCCGGCGCAGACCCGAGCCGTCGCGGTTCATGACGTAGATCTCGGAGTTGCCATCGCGGTTCGAGGTAAACGCGATGCGGGTGCCGTCAGGCGAGAACGCCGACAGCCAGTTCTGCCCGACGCCGTTGGTCGGCGTTTCCATCGTGCCCTGGTAGATGAGCGAGATGAAGATGTCTGGATACCCGCGGCGATACGACGTGTACGCGATGGCGCGGCCATCCGGCGACCACGACGGGAACACATTCAATTGTCGGTTCACCGTGACGCGACGTTGATTGGCGCCGTCGTAGTCGGCGATGAAGATCTCTTTCACGTTGCGTGACTCGACAGTGTTGGTGGCGCGGTCGCGCACGCGATCGGAGGAGAAGGTCAGCTTCGTCCGGGCCACGCCCTCGAGCTCGCTCTGAGTGTCGTGGATTTCGTCAGCCATCGTATGCGCGTAGAGCCGCGGGTTCGTCGCCGAGCCGCTGTACTCGCGGCCCAGGAGCTGGCGCCGGGAACGCACGTCGAAGAGCCGCATCTCCACGCGGATCGTGGCGCCGCTCGTGGTGACCGTGCCGAGCACGAGCCCGTCGGCGCCGAGCTCACGCCACCGGTCGAACGGGGCATCGGAAAACGACTTCGCCGGCGGAATCGACGCGTAGGTGTCGCGCGGAATCAGGTCGTACTCGCCCTCGAACGCGAGGTCGTCGTAGAGCACTTGTGCCAACGCGCGCGCTACCTCTGCCGTGTCGGCGCCGGCCGCGATGAAATCCGGCACAGCCAGACGCGGCGGCTGTCCGCGATCGCCCGTGATGATCATAGCAACGTCGGCCGGTTGCTGAGCGGCCGCGGGCGAGGGCGGCGGCGCCGGCGTCTGCGCCGACGTGCCCACGACCACCGACGCCGCGGCGGCAACCAGGCAGGCCAGCGTACGTGGAATCAATGTCATCTCTGGTACTCGAATGTCAGGTGGACCTTGAGCGACTGATCGGGATACTCGGCCGGCAGCGGGGGCAGCTGACGTGTGAGGAGCAGGGCGCGGGTGGCCAGGAAGTCGAGCTGCGAGTTTCCGCTGGATTTCTCGACCGCCACGTCGGTGAGCGTGCCGTCACGTTGCACCACGACGACCACGCCCGTGGTGCCGAGTGTTTGCTGACGGCTCTCCCAGTTGCGCAGGATGCGGTCCTGCATCGTGACGAGATACTGCGGACAACAGAAACCCACCACGTCGAGACGTGGCCCGACGCCGCCGCCGCCGCTGGCGGCGCCGCCAAACGGTGTTTGACTGCGCGACGCCGTGTTGGCGTTGGCGTCTCCTTTTTGAATCTCCGCGCCCGTGGACGGCGTGGCCCGGGCCGTGGCGTCGCGGGGCGCCTGCTTCACCGGCGGCGGCGTTCTCGGCGGCGCCTTCGTCGGTACAATCATCTCGGGCGTAGCCACGGTAGGCGGACGCACGGGCTCGCGCCGCGGCGCCGGCGGCGCCACGGCCTGCTGGGACTGGGCACTCTCGGGCCGACGCCCCCCGGTGTCGGGTCCAGGCGCGCCGCCGAGGGTCACCATCATCACCGGCTCTTCGGGTAAGGTGCGAAGGCCCATCCACGCTGCCGGCAGTAGGAACACCGCCAAGGCCAGGGCGACATGCCCCGCCACCGAGGCCGCGACCATGGGCGCAGCGCCGTCGATGGACTGCCGGGTCGCGAGCACCTGGCTCACCGCGTCCATGGTCACCGTGTCCTCGGCGGAGGCTGCGTGAGGATGCCGACGCGCTCCACGCCACCGTCTTTCAGGCGGTCCATCACTTCCGTGAGGTCCTGCAACTGCACGGCGCCGTCGCCGCGCAGGAAGACTTCCTTCTGTTCGCGAGACTGCATCGACTGGCGCATGCGCTCGGCCAGCGCCGTGATGGGAATCCCGGCGCGGTCATCGCCGATCTGCACGCGCTTGTCGCGCCGATACGAGGCTGGCACGCTGATGTAGAGCCGCTCGTCGGTCAGCTTGTCAGCGCGGCGGGCCACCGGCAGGTTCACTTCCACGCCCTTTTGCAGCATGGGCGCCGCCACCATGAACACGATGAGCAGCACCAGCATGACGTCCACGAGCGGGATCACATTGATCTCCGCCAGCGACGTCGACACGCGCCGACCGCGTGCGCGCCCGCCGCCCCCGGGCGTTTGTGCCAAGACCATGGGCATAGGCGTAGGTGAAGTTCCGCTAGGAGATGTTGAGGAAAACGAGCGCGAAGTCATCCAAATCCGAAGCCATT